>CACYDD010000122.1 GCA_902773065.1 uncultured Ruminococcus sp.
ATACTTGTCGTGATCGGAATAATATTTATACCGGGCAAAATAAAGGAAAGAACCTCCGGAAGTGAAGCCGGAACAAGTCAGAACAGCAATCAGACTCCGATTTCAGAGGAGGGAAAATCATGAAAAAGCCTTTCAGAAACAAATTTCCGTCAGTGCTTTTGTGCTTTACACTGATACTTGCAATAACTGTTTCCGGTCTTACTTTTCCCGGATTCCTCCTGCCGCTGTTCGGAAAAGTAAAAACAGACAGTAAGGATAAACCGGAGTCAAGTCAGCAGTCCGGAACTCAGAACGGAAAAGAAAACAACGAACAGACAACCGTAGCTACTCCCGTAGAGTGGGTGGGTCATTCAAAGGCGTTCACTATCACGCCGTTTGAGGGTGTTACCGTTTCTGCTCAGGAAAATGCTCTTGATAAAGACCGCACTTTTGAGATCTCAGCACTTAATGATGACGAATTAGAGGAAGTTGTGGATGCCTACGCTGCCGCAATGAACGACAGTTACTATCCTCTTGGGGGTATGCATATCAGCGCAGGTCTTGCCCCCGATGAGCTTCTGCCGGAAGGCTACACCGTGCAGATCGACCTCGCTTCTATGGGTGTTCCTGAAGACTTGTGGAACAGCGTTACCGCCTTTCGCAGAGACGACAATGGTATGTACTATGAATACGCCTCTTACCTGCAAGACGGCAAGCTCACATTTGAAAGCCAGCAGAATGGAATTATTGGATGGATCACAGCCGCGGGCGTAATATGGTATTGTGGTGATGAGCTTTTGCCTACTATTGGTACGGGTATTTCATGGGTTATGTTTGCTGACCATATCTATGTGACAGAAAGCGAGAGTCCAAATTCAAAAAAGATTTTCAAGCTGAAATGGACGCTTGAATCCGGCGAGCTTGTTCAAACGAAGTATGTTCTTGAACTTCACAAAAAACTCGAGAAAGAATACACCTGGATAGATGCCAAAAAGGATCTGTGCCGTGAAAAAGGATTAGACCCGGAAACAAATTGGGATACCTATGACTGTAAAAAAGGCGAAGTCTCAGCATACAGAGCAAATCGAATTGATAAAATAATCGAGGAAGGTATTACCCCTGCCGCCAAAGAATACCGTGAAGCCTATGAGAAGGCGGAAAAGATGGTAAGACAGCACCTTACTCCGGAACTTGTGCTTGAAATAGGAAAACGTCTTCGTTACGCAAGAGAATATCTCAAAACTCTTGGAATAAAGATGCCAAAGGCATGTATGACAGTGGAGCTTGTGCCTAAGATCACAGGATCCGACGCTGCCGGAGTATCTGTTTCTCCGCTTCTTTTTATGTCCAACTATATGGTGCTGCAAACTCAGGAGCTTGCCAAAAAGCCTTCTGAATATGACGATCTGACAGTTACAGCAGTGCATGAATACTTTCACGCCTGCACTAACTGCTATAAGAGTCAGAATCATGCCAACCTGAAAATAAATGAGGCTACGGCACAGATCATAGAGGTTGACTGTGAGGAATGGCTTATTGAGCACGGTTATATAGGGGCAAAGACAAAGCATGAAAATGAGAAAAAGATGGAAATGTACGGCTTGCCTCTTGATTTGTACAAGGTAAAATATGCTGACGGTTCTGCCAAAGAATATACCGGCAGTGACAAGTCTGACACAGGGTATCCGCTGTGTCATTTCATCCGTTACCTGATGAAAAAAATACCGAAAGCGACCGACAAAGGGAGTGCATGGCACAACATTCTTGCTACATATTGTAAATACTGGCTTGCTCCCGATGTCACGGAGTTTCTGAAGGACTGCTTCGGGCTGAATGATGAAAGTCTTAGCAATTATTACTATTTGTTCGCTCAAAGTGAACAGTCTAAGTTCTATGAAAAAGCCAAATACAGCTTTACTGATTATAATTCTGCGACACGATGGGTATACCCGATAACAAGCTGCGATAAAGGAGATCCTGCGTATGCACTTTTAGACGACCACAACTATACTATACGTGTGCGTCAGATGATCCCATATTCCTCCGGGAATTATTACGGCGATGTTTCAATGCTTGTTGTATGCGATCCCGACTTTACGGAGAACCTGCCGGACACAAAGATCTTGCCAATAGGTAACACAGCCTATAGGAAAACCCGATACGGATTCTTCTACTTGCCTATGAAACAAGCCGAGTCTGATTTCTTCGATTGCCTTATGATGGAAATTGACGGCGGTATCGGCAAATCAGGAAAGAAGTCCGGCTACACGATCTACTGCATCGAAGCGCCGAACACACCTAAGCTTAGGGCGGATAACAGTAATGTAAAGATTACAATACCGAAAATGAGTATGACAATGGATAAGGGGTATATGGACGGCTTTCGTGTGACGATCAAATGCTCGGATGGTCAAGAAACCGTTAAGTACTATAAAAGGTCTTCCGCCGGGAAAACGGTGTCTCTGTCGGTCGATGATCTGCATAAGCCTCTAAAAAAGGGCGCAAAAGAGAAAAAATTAACTTATACCGTTTCTGTCTGTGAATATATTTCCGAATCGGACAAACCGTTCGTATACGGTCCCGAGTCAGAGAAAGCATCTGTCGATGTAGGCAAAAATTCCGGGAACGATACTTCATCGGAACAAACAAGCGATATACCCGAGTCAAAATCGACCGATGACACAGAAAAATCAGACGAAAACTCAGATGGTACAGAAGCAGACCCGGGCATTTCTCATACCGGCGGCTACTGGAAGCTTACAAAGACCTACACGGCAACCGATATTACAGATCCGGATTATCTTTTCTCTATAAAGCCCTTTACAGAAAACGGACTTTCGGCAACATATTCGGGAAATGAAACGGATGCAGGCTGTAATATCAAAAGGACAGGTTATCCTGATAATATGGGTACAGATAAGAGATTTTTTTATGATCTGAGCTTGTCGCTTGATGCGAACGCTTATACCGAAGCACCGGCACAGCAGTATAAGCCCGGAGAAGCTGCAACGCTTAAAATGTCAGTATATGCAGAGAGCTATGATAACCTTAAGGCGAGCGAGGAATTAAAGAATAATGTGGGCTACAATGAGTTTTCCGATACGCGTACAATGGCGGCAATAAATCTGATACCACATTATTATTCAGAGGTTACGCCCAATGAAAAAGACAGGGGATATAACAAATGGGGCGATGACAAACCTCTGCATTTCCGCACATCAGACTTATACGGTTCCCCGTTTTACGATAATGATGTATGGTTGGATTCATATTATGGAATATATGAAGAAAACGGTGACGCGGTAAAAAGGAAAAGAGATAAAGTATATAAAGATGGCTGTATATATTATAGCAGCGGTGAAAAAAGCGTTGAAATACAGATCCCCGATCATGCCCCCGAGCTTGTCACTGATATTCCGGAGGATAATACTTTTACGATATTGACCGCCAGATATATATACATGGAGGGAGCGAGTCTTTCTGAAAACAAACACAAAAACGATACTCTATGGGGAGATGTTGATGCTGATTTCGGGCTCACATATTATACCTTCTATGTGTACAAATGGCAGCCTGTTTGATTTTCGGTAATTGACATAGGAATAGGTTTTGTTTTTCGTATGTTTTATTCTGTGTCGAAGCATCAGAAGTACAAATATGCCAAACTATTGTTAAATATCCTGAACTAATAAAAAAGAGGTATAAAAATACAGACCTTCCGCATTAGTGGAGGGTCTGTTTCAATTTTAAGAAAAAGCGTTTCCTGTTTATCAAAAAGGGGAACTGGTTCCCCTTTTTGAGAGAAACCAAATATGTAAGAATTATCTTTTTTCAGCCTGTGAAATGACAGTTTTTCTAT
>CACYDD010000123.1 GCA_902773065.1 uncultured Ruminococcus sp.
CATAAACAATCTGAATTCACTAAGATCGGATACTCTCCACACAACATTATCGCCGAGTCTGATATTGTCCAGCGCATTATCCATCTCCGGTATGCCTGAAAGTATTCTGTCGAATGCTGCCATAATACTGACCTCCCTGATAAAAAACAGAAAAGGGCGCTTATCCGAAACGGACAAACACCCTTGTTTGATGAGTATATATTAACATATAGCTGTAAATTTGTCAACCAGTTTTGCAATTTTATATATCATTTCTTTCAGGATTATTTATAATTATACGAATAATTGAATTTTTCATATTTATTTTGCAATTATCATTGTGTTATAATGCAAAATCGAATATCAGAGTATTATTATTCCCTCAACCTTCCGGAAACATTTTTTTACCACAATAAAGAAAAGCCACCCTGACTTGACAAGCTCTGCCTTAACAATATCATTCAGGACAACACATACATGAAGGATTATTTAGCCTATACGCTGATGTATGATTTTGGTGTTGATGCTCCGCTTTTCAGCTATGTCTATATAACTGTAAACGGTGAGGACTGGGGTCTTTATCTTGCGGTCGAAGCCATTGAGGAATCCTTTCTGACAAGAAATTACGGCAGCAATTACGGCGACCTTTACAAGCCCGACAGCATGAGCTTCGGCGGCGGCAGAGGAAACGGCAAAGAATTCAACATGACTGAGTTTATGAATGAAAATGCAGACAGCAGCGATACTTCTGATGAAAGCAGCGGTAACAGTGATAATACAGACAAAAAATCAGAAAATGGATTTTCTCCTCCGCAGGGATCGAGCGGCAATATGCCGGATAATATAGATTTTTCAAACTTTGACCCATCCAATATGCCTGACATGAGCGGTGATCTTCCGGAGGGTATTGATATCTCGTCCTTTGACCCATCTTCTGTTATGGACAAAAACGGCAAAATGCCTGATATAGGCGGCTTTGGTGGCTTTGGCGGAGGAATGGGAAGTGATGATGTCAAGCTGAAATACATTGATGATGACGCAGACAGCTATTCAAACATCTTCAATAATGCCAAAACAACCGTCAATACAGCTGACAAAAACAGGCTGATACGCTCTCTGAAATCCCTTTCTGAAGAAAATGACCTGGAAAGCATTTTAGATACAGATGAAGTGATAAGATATTTTGTAGTGCATAATTTTCTCTGCAACGGGGACAGCTATACCGGAATGATGATACACAACTATTATCTGTATGAGAAAGACGGACAGCTTTCTATGATACCTTGGGATTATAATCTTGCTTATAGCTCATTCTCCGGAGGAAATGCGTCCTCATCTGTCAATTCTCCGATAGATACGCCGGTTTCAGGTGATATGAGCGATCGTCCTATGCTTGCATGGATATTTGACAGTGAGGAATACACAAAGAAGTATCACGAGCTATTCAGTGAATTTCTTAGCAAAGTAGATTTCTATGCATTGGTAACAGAAACCGCTGCACTGATAGATGAGTATGTCGAAAAAGACCCGACTAAATTCTGCACTTATGAAGAATATCAAAAGGGTGTCGCAGCAATAAAGAGCTTCTGCGAGATTCGCTTTGAAAGCGTCAAGGGACAGCTTGAAGGAACTATTCCGTCTACCAGTGATGGACAGAAAGCAGACAACTCAGCCCTTATTGATACATCATCTCTCAATATTTCCGATATGGGAACAATGGGCAGCGGCGGCGGTTTAGGAGACTTTGGCGGCTCAAAGGAAAGACCTGACACTAATACTGACGATATTGAAAAATCCAGCAGTTCAACGAATAATTCTGATACAAAGACTACCTCTTCAGGTACATCGAGCAGACCTTCTATGCAGCCTCCGAACGGTGGTCAGATGCCGGAAGGTTTTGATCCATCACAAATACCGGAGGGTTTCAGCGGACAGAAACCCGAAGGTTTTGACCCGTCACAGATACCGGAGGGCTTCAGCGGACAGAAACCCGAAAATTCCGAAAGCAGCACCGATCAGGATAAAAAAACGGACGAAACAAGCGGCGAAACATCTGATACTGATAGTAAGAGTTTTCAGAAAAACGACCAAACAAACAACAGTAAAATGCAAAGACCTTCTATGGGCAGCTTTCCGGGAATGTCATCCAAAACAAAATCAAACGATATGACAGCATTTATTTTGATAGGTATTTCTGCGTTCGTGTTAATACTTGGTATTTTAGTAGCAAAGATCTATAAAAGATAATCGTTTGATTTCATCTGCAAAATTTTGTCCTGTATGGATAAGATCAGTTTTATTATTACAAAGGATTCGTTCCGCATAGATAATTATGCCAAGGTGCGTTATACATATATGACAGCTCTCGATCTGTACTTGTTTGAAAATAGTATAGATCGGGAGCTGTTACCATATCTTATTCAAAATGTAACGGAGATGTAAAGTCGTTATTCTACATAAGGCTCATCTTCAGAAACGAGTCCTGGCTCATCGTCCGTAGCATATCCGCCAGAGCTGAGTCCGAAAGCGTATTCTTCGGAAATGCTGCCGGTTGCTGCAAGAGCTTCAAACTGCTCTTTGGTTATCGTCATTTCACAGCGGACTTCATTGATAAGTTCAGCCTGAATGTCGTTTGCAATTAGAATGTCATAGACTGCCTTGATTTTCTCCTTGAGGAAAGCATCAAGAGATTCCTGCAGCGAAGTATATACTTCATCATACTTTTTGTCAAAGCTACGGGCATCCTCATCTGCTTTTGCAATATCATAACTGTCTGTTCCGGCAATACGGTATTCCTCTTTTATTTTTTCCGCCTCCCCCATAAAATCTTCACCCCATGCGGAAACCAGTTTCTGTCCGTCAGATTCGCCGGTAATCCAAAAACGAATAGCCATTTGTTTCATTGTTTCAGTCAGCTCAGTTCTCAGATCACCTATTGTTTTGCCGTTATATGCATAACTGTTCATATCATCTGAATCAGGTCTTGTTACATATACAGAATATGCCTTGCCGTCAGTGAAATTTAATGCCGCCATCAGAGAACGATCTACTCTAAGTCCGTTAAATCGGTAATATCCCATGCTGTCCTGAATATCATAATCCAAAAGCATCAGTGTTACACTTCCGCCATTTTCAAACTTCACGACAAGGATATTCTCATCCTCTTTGACGGTGTAAATTCTGCTGTTGTCATTAAGATTATGGTAAGCACCTTTAAAGTCTCCTGCTCGTCCTATATCCTTGTCAAGAGTGTATGGTGATTTATTAAAAACCTGCATATAAGTTTTGCCGTTCCATTCGACAGAACCAAGTATATCACATCTTTCTTCTTCTGTGGCAGGAATTACGGTTGATGTTTGTTCACCTGTCTGTACCTCCGAAGTGCCTGCAACGGATTGCTCAGTTTTGCCGGTCTGTTCTGAGGGTGTACTCACAGCAGGCGGTTCGGTTTCATTGTTCTGTGCTGTGGTCGTGTTTTCGTTTGGCTGTTCAACATAACCGGAGTTTCCTTCCGTATCCTGCTTTTCTGTTTTGCTCGGCTGAGTATCCGGTGTTTTTGTGCTGTTGTCGCCGTTTAAAGCTGAAACTGAGCTTTCGTTCTTTTGTTCCTTTGATTCCGGCTTTGTACTATCCGTTTTTTCTGATGTCTGCACATTTGATGTATCAGATTCTGCTATCATCTCGGGCTGTCTGTTGATATTGATAAGAATTGTGGCTGCTAATGCGATAAAAACAAATACGGCTGCTGCGGCTGTGATTCTGAAAACGGGCAGCTTTTTCTTTCTGGGTGCATTAGCATTAATTGCTTCGTCGATCAGTTCCTCGTCAATACTGCCCATTGCTGAGAAAAGTTTATTGTCCTTCATAAAAATTCCTCCTTCGATAAATAGTCTCTTAGCTTATTCCTCGTTCTGAAAAGAGAGCTTTTGACCTTGCTTTGACTGATGCCGAGAACTTTGGAAATGTCGGATATGGTTTCCGACAGAAAATATCTCCTGATAAAGATGACACGGTTTTCTTTGGAAACACTTTTCAGAAACTCACTGATGATCTCGCCGAGTTCCTGTTCTGCTGTA
>CACYDD010000124.1 GCA_902773065.1 uncultured Ruminococcus sp.
TCTGAGAGGTCTGTTTCAGACCTCTTTTTCTTTGGTATGCTACGCGGGTTTATTGGGCGGGTACGGAATATAAACAGCTGAAGGCTGTGGACGGTCTTTCATTTGATGTGTATGAAAAGGAAATTTTAGGTCTGCTCGGACCGAATGGCAGCGGCAAATCCACAACAATCAACTGTATTCTGTCACTGCTGAAATATAGTCAGGGAACGATCAGGATTTTCAGTAAGGAAATGAAGCCTGATGCTTATGAGATCAAGCGAGATATCGGTGTTATTTTTCAGGAAGTCGCTGTTTTTGATGAGCTTACTGTTTACGACAATATTGATTATTTCTGCGGACTTTATATCAGAAATAAGAAACAACGCAGAGAATATATAGAGGATGCCATCAGGCTTGTCGGCATGGAGGATTATAAAAAGTTCTATCCGAAACAGCTTTCGGGTGGTCTGCTGCGCCGGCTGAATATTGCCTGCGGTATTGCACATAAGCCGAAGCTGATTTTTCTTGATGAGCCAACAGTAGCCGTTGACCCACAAAGCAGAAATAATATTCTTGAGGGTATCAAAAAGCTGCGTGACGGCGGTGCAACGATTGTCTATACCACGCATTATATGGAAGAAGTGGAGCAGATCTGCGACAGAATTGTTATTATTGACAATGGAAAAATCATCGCTGAGGGAACTTCTGACAGCCTGAAAGAGCTTGCAAGTATCGAAGAGAAAATCAGCGTGGAGATCAATAGAATTGATGATGAAACAGTTAAAAAAATCAAGGATATGCCAACTGTTTCAGATGCTGAATATGAAAACGGCGTTCTGACAGTTTCTTATAAAAGCGGAAATGACAATATCGCTGAAATGATCGATTTTCTCAGAAACAATCATTTAAAATACAATAAAATCTACTCGGAAAGACCAACACTAAATGATGTTTTTCTGGAACTGACGGGCAAGGAGCTGAGAGACTGATGTTTTTGCATAATTTTAAATATTCACTGATCCTGCTTCTGAAAAATAAGTCACTTGTGTTCTGGACACTTGCCTTTCCAATTATTATGGCAATGCTGTTTAACATGGCTTTTTCAGATTTGGAAAGCGGAGATAAATTGGATATAATCAATATTGCGGTAGTAAACAGTGTCGACTTTGACAATAATATGATATTCAAAGAATCACTGGAATCATTGAGTGAGGGAGATGACAGACTTTTTAATATCTCCTATGTCAGTGCTGCTCAGGCAAAAACGATGCTGGAAGAAAAAGAGATAGCGGCTTATTTGAGTTTTCATTCCGATGATGTAAAAGTAACAGTCAATTCAAACGGTATTGAAGAAACCATTGTCAGTTATGTTGTTGAGGAAATAAAATCCGACAGTGATGTTATCATGGATATTGGTACACAGTATATTCAATCGGAAATTGCAAAAGGGAATTATAATATTGATTATGAAAAATATTTCACCGATACAGCAAATGATTTGCTGTACCGCAGTGTGAATATAAAAGATAATTCGTCTTCTCATTTAAGCTATGTGATGATAGAATATTATTCGCTTATTGCAATGACCTGCCTGTACGGCGGACTGCTTTCTATGACACTTATCAATTACAGACTTGCCAATATCAGTTCTGTAGGCAAAAGAAGTGCTGTAAGCCCTGTCAGAAAAGGCGGAATGATTCTGGGTTCTCTTGCCGCTTCGTTTGTTGTGCAGCTTTTTGGTCTTTTGCTGTTGTATCTGGTGATGCTGTTTTTGATCAAGGTTGATTTCGGAACAAATCTTCCGTTCATTATTGCATTGTCTGTAACAGGAGTTTTTGCGGGTCTGACATTTGGCGTTGTCTGTGCAGTGCTTTTGAAAGTGAATGAAAATGTAAAGCTGACAGTGTTGATTGCTGCAACCATGGCGGGCAGCTTTTTATCGGGAGTAATGGGAATTACAATGAAAAATATTGTTGATAAGAATGTTCCTTTTCTGAATCAGATTAATCCCGTTGCCATGATAACAGACGGATTGTATTCATTGTATTATTATGAAACTCCCAACAGATTTTATTTTGATATCATCAGCCTTGCTATATTTTCAGCTGTGATGATACTGATTTCGATAAGAGGATTAAGGAGGCAGAAATATGACAGTATTTAATGCCTTTTTAAAGGTGATCAGAAAAAATATAGGCACGATTATACTTTATACTGTTATTGTCATTTTCTTTGCGGCGGCAAATATGCAGACAGGGGATAATACAGGAGAGTTTGTCAGCGAAAAGCCTGAAATACTGATTGAAAACCACGATTCTTCACTGATATCTGAAAATCTTGTCAGATACCTTACCGACAATACAGAAGTCAAGGAAATAAGAGACGGTGAAGAAGCAATATCGGATGCTCTGTTTTATCGTGAGATATGCTGTGTTGTTAGTATACCGAAAAACTATAGTACGAATATTATGGCAGGCAAAGAGTCTGAAATTTCAATCAAAGCAACAGGTGATTATCATGCCTCGTTTGTGGAAATGATGCTCAGACGCTACATAAGAATTCAGAACACTTATGCAGAAATTTCTCAAAATGAGAAAGATACTGTAGAGCAGATCAATTCAGCACTTGATACAAAAACGGAAATTGAAATGACTTCCAAACTTGATATTACTTCTTTGACAAAAGTAAAATCGTATTTTAATTTTGCTGCCTACAGCATTATGTCCTGTATTATATTCATTATCTGTCTGGTGCTTTCAAGCTTCAATCATATGCCGGTCAGAAAAAGAACAATCATCAGCAGTATGAATGACAAGAAATATAATGCTTGTCTGCTGATGTCAAGCAGTCTGTATGTGCTGGTTGTATGGTTGTTTTTTGCTGTTTTGGGTTATGTAATGGTCGGAAATATTGTTTTCACTCCTGTTGGAGGATTATATATATTGAATATGCTGGTATTTGCACTTACCGCTTTGTCGCTCGCCTATTTACTGAGTACGGTAATTCATGCCAAAAATGCCATTACGGGAGTTGTCAATGTCATCACTCTCGGGTTCAGTTTCCTTTGCGGTGTATTTGTACCTGTTGATTATCTGCCGTCATGGGTGGTTTCCGCTGCTCATATTCTGCCTGCCTATTGGTATGTAGAGAGTAATAACAGACTTGCTGAAACAGAACATCTGAATGTTGACAGCCTTGCACCTATTTTTATTAATATGCTTGTACTTGTCGGATTTTTTATGCTGTTTGCAATTTCAGGTATCATTGTTTCAAAAAAGAAACAAAAAATTGCATGACAAATTATTTGGAGGAAAAATAATGCTTGGCATCTATTTCAGCGGAACAGGAAATACAAAACATTGTATAGAAAAACTGACACATCTTTTAGATAAAACCGCAAAGGTTCTTCCGTTAGAAAGTGAAGAAATTCTCTGTCAAATTAAGGAAAATGAAATCATCATATTGGGCTATCCCACACAATATTCAAATGCTCCTTTTATGGTCAGGGACTTCATTCTGTCACATAGTGAAATATGGAAGGATAAGAAAATTTTATGTGTTGCAACAATGGGAGCGTTCAGCGGTGACGGGGCAGGGTGTACAGCACGGTTACTGAAAAAGAAGGGAGCTTTGATTTTGGGTGGTCTGCATATTCGTATGCCCGATTCTGTATGCGATGTCAAATTACTGAAAAAGCCGCTTGAAGAAAATAAAAAAACCGTCATTGAGGCAGACCGTAAAATTGAAAAAACAGCACAATTAATTCAAACCGGAAAATATCCTAAAGACGGAATTTCTTTCTTTTCACATTTAGCAGGACTTTTCGGTCAGCGTCTGTGGTTTTACAATAAAACAACGGGCTATTCCGACAAATTGAAAATAAGTGAAAACTGTATGGGATGCGGTATGTGCAGTAAAATCTGTCCTATGCAAAATATCATTTTGCAGGGAAAAAAAGCAGTTTCAAAAGACAGATGTACAATGTGTTATCGCTGTATCAGTCAGTGTCCTCAGAAAGCGATCACTTTGATCGGAAACCAGGTTTATGAACAATGCAGATTTAATAAATATGTTTGATTGTATTTTATGAATTATCTCCCGGATTTAGTAAATAATATAACTGAATCAGAAAGGGAGGTAATTTTATGCCCGAAAGAACAGGCAAACGGACAATCAGAATGACAGGAGATATTTCTGTCAGAAGTGCGGCAGGTATTGCAGGCAGTAAAGAAAGTCAGGGACCTTTAGGAAAATATTTTGACAAGACATATTCCGATGATATGCTCGGACAGGCTTCATGGGAAAAAGCGGAAAGCAGACTTCAGACAGATGCGGCACAGATCGCTATGAATAAGGCAGGACTTGCACCCGAAAATATCGATGTGATTTTTGCAGGCGACCTTCTGAATCAGTGTATCTCATCTGTTTTCGGACTTCGTTCTTTTAATATTCCTTATCTTGGTCAGTACGGTGCTTGCTCGACCATGGCGCAGACAATGATCATGTCAGCAATTATATGTGACAGTGGTGCTTGTCATAACGCTGTCGCTGTCACATCCTCGCATTTTTGTTCGGCAGAACGTCAGTTTCGGTTTCCGATCGAATACGGAGGTCAGAGAACGCTTACAGCACAGT
Organism: uncultured Ruminococcus sp.; assembly: GCA_902773065.1. Lineage (GTDB taxonomy): Bacteria > Bacillota > Clostridia > Oscillospirales > Acutalibacteraceae > UBA1213. The sequence goes on from CACYDD010000124.1 coordinate 4,615, forward strand.
GGACGGTAACAGGTGCAGGAGCTGCCGTGATTGACAACGGAAACACAGGTGTCAAAATCAAAGAAGTAACTGTGGGAAAGATCATTGATATGAAGGTAAAGGATGCCAACAATATGGGTGCGGCTATGGCACCGGCGGCAGCGGACACGATCATGAGTTATCTTTCGGATACAGGCACAAAGGCAGGCGATTATGATTTGATCCTGACAGGCGATCTTGGTTTTGTAGGTTCGGAGCTGTTGATTGAGATACTGCAAAAAGAAGGAATCGATATTTCCTCCAATCATAATGACTGCGGAAAATTGATTTTTGACAGAAAAAAGCAAGATGTTCATGCAGGCGGTTCGGGCTGCGGCTGCTGCGGTTCTGTATTTTGTTCTTATATTTATAATGAAATGAGAAACGGACATCTTAACAATATTCTTTTTGCCGCAACCGGTGCGCTGATGTCACCGACCTCCAGTCAGCAGGGAGAAAGCATTCCCGGAATTTCTCATTTGCTGCATATCACATCAAAATAAGGGGTCAGGATTCAGGATACAGGGGTCAGGGTTTGAGACATTTGACTCCTGTATCCTGATTACTGATTTCTGATTACATACATTTTTCTATAAAACACTTGACTTTTTTAGTAATTTCGACTATTATTATAAAAATGAAAAGGAGATGAAACAAAATGGCAAATCAAAATCCGGAAAAGTTTTTAGAATCAGCAGGCGAAATGGCGAAAGAGCTTGTCAAATTTACAAAGAATATGAATTTTAATGAAGAAATGATGCTGGATATGCTGGAGGACAGCATACTGCCCGTTGAGCAGTTTTTTGCGAATTATTCATGTGCTATTATGGAGATCGAAACAAAATTTAAGGTACTTAACGAACAGTTTTCTTTGAAATATGACGGTAATCCGATCGAATCGATTCATTCAAGAGTAAAGGATTACGACAGTATTATCCGCAAAGTGATACGTAAAAATCTCCCTCGGTCATTAGATGCGATTGAAGAGAATATACATGATATAGCAGGTGTCAGAGTGGTATGCTCCTTTGTGGATGATATTTACCGACTTGCGGATTGTCTTTTGCAGCAGGATGATATTATCCTGATCCGCAAAAAAGATTATATCAAAAATCCGAAGCCGACAGGCTACCGCAGTCTTCATCTGATTGTGGCTGTTCCAATCTTTCTTGAAAACGAAAAAAAGCTTGTCAAGGTAGAAGTGCAGCTGCGTACCATTGCCATGGACTTCTGGGCAAGTCTTGAGCATAAAATGAGATATAAAAAGAATATTTCTCCGGAAATGCTTGATAAGCTTTCTCATGAGCTTACGGACTGTGCCGAGATCAGTGCTTCCCTTGACAGCCGTATGCAGAATGTGCGAAATCTGATTTTGTCAGAAACCGCAAATCAATAGGAGTGAGACAAAATGGAAACCTATCAGGAATTTCTTGCAAGAATCAATGCATTTGAAACGCCGCAAATACTTATGAACGACGGTGATTTTACCCCGAGTAAATCTGTACCGAGAAAGGTCAGGGCAGATAATACTTATTCCGATTTTTACGGTGATACAACGGTTTTTGAACTTAATGATGAATCAAAACGGCATATTGAAAAATTGACAGACAGGCTGTTTGAAATCGTTCCCGAAGTTTTCAGCGAACGTCTTCCTGCCGACACCTATCACATCACACTGCATGATTTGTATAATTCTCCCGAACTTGAAAAAATTGCAGATAAGATGTTTTTCGGTGAAATCAAACTCAGACAGCTGTTGACTCAAAATCCCCCCGAAACACAGACAATCAGAATGAAGGCAAAATATCTGTTCAACATGGTCGGAACTTCAGTCGTTCTTGTTTTTTATCCTATAGATGAAACGGAATATCACAAGCTGACAGTCTTGTATGAAGTTGTTGAAAAAGTCAGAAAGCTTGACAGACCGCTGACACCGCATGTGACACTCGGTTATTATAATATCAACGGTTTTTCGGCAGAAACCACACAAAAACTGAAAGAAACAGTCAAAGAGCTAAATGAAAATCTTTGTGGTTTTGAAGTTGAACTATCGACACAAAGATTGTATTATCAGAAGTTTATCAGCATGAAGGAATATATCAATATATTCCCGTTTAGCTGAATTTTTCTGAAAAACCGCTTGACATCGGTTTAAAATGCGTTATAATAATATAGTAAAGTTTTATATTTACGGCTGTGAAGAGAAAAAGAGCAGAACCGTCATTCAAGAGAGGGGAGCAATGGTGTGATATCCCTATGACAAGGCTGCTTGGGCTGACTCGGAGCTTCTGCGTAAAACGCAGCGTCTGACCTCGTTACGGTCTTTGAGAGGTATGCGGTTTTCCGTATGCAATTTGGGTGGTAACACGGATTCTTTCGTCCCATGGGTGAAAGGATTCGTTTTTATTATATCCAAAATTAAATTTAACAAAAAGGTGATTGAAAATGCAATGGACAGGACTTAATGAACTCAGAGAAAAATATCTTTCTTTTTTTGAATCAAAGGGACATCTCAGACTTCCGAGCTTTCCGCTGATTCCGAGAGATGACAAGAGCCTTCTCCTGATTAATTCGGGTATGGCACCGATGAAAAAATACTTTACAGGCGAGGTAACACCTCCGAGAAAGAGAGTGACAACCTGTCAGAAATGTATCCGTACTCCCGATATCGAAAGAGTCGGTATTACGGCACGTCACGGTACATTTTTTGAAATGCTCGGAAATTTCTCGTTTGGTGATTATTTCAAGCATGAGGCTACTTCATGGGCATGGGAGTTCTGTACTGATGTTCTTGATTTGCCTGTTGATAAGATCTGGGTATCGATCTATGAGAATGATGATGAAGCATTTAAGATCTGGACAGAAGAAGTCGGCGTTTCACCTGACCGCATTGTAAGACTTGGCAAGGAAGATAACTTCTGGGAACATGGGGAAGGTCCGTGCGGTCCGTGTTCGGAGCTGTATTTTGACAGAGGAGAAAAATATGGCTGCGGCAAGCTGACCTGCGGTGTTGGCTGCGACTGCGACAGATATGTTGAATTCTGGAATAATGTATTTACACAGTTTGATAATGACGGCAAAGGAAATTATACACCGCTTGATCACCCGAATATCGATACGGGTATGGGTCTTGAAAGACTTGCCTGCATCATGCAGGGAGTGGATAATCTTTTCCTTGTTGATACTGTCCAGAACATCATGAAGAAAATTACAGAGCTTGTTGGTGTCAAATACGGCGACAGTGAAAGAACAGATGTATCTCTGCGTGTTATTACAGATCACATTCGCAGTGTTACATTTATGATCGGTGACGGTGTAACTCCATCCAACGAGGGCAGAGGTTATGTTCTGCGCAGACTTCTCAGAAGAGCGGCACGTCACGGCAGACTGTTAGGCGTAAGCGACCCGTTCCTCTATAAGGTTGTTGATACAGTTATTGCTGAGGATCCGGCTTATCCTGAACTCTCAGAAAAACGTGAAATTATTATTAATTTCATCAAAAACGAAGAAGAAGCTTTTGGCAGAACACTGGATCAGGGTTTCGCACTGCTGGATGAAATAATAGAAAAGTCGGAAATCAACCGCATTATGGGTGCAGATGCTTTCAGGCTTAATGATACCTTCGGTTTCCCGATTGACCTTATAAAGGAAATTGCAGCGGAAAAGGGCATGACGGTTGATATTGAGGGTTATGACAAGCTTCTTGCAGAACAGAAGAAAAGAGCAAAAGAAGCAAGAAAGAAAACCGATACAGAGGCATGGCTCAGCGATGCGGTTGATTTCAGCGGAATTACTAAAACAGAATTTGTCGGATATACTGACCTGAAAGCCGATTCAAAAATTCTTGCAATCGTGAAAGACGGCGAAAAGGTTTCGTTCGGCGGCACAGGTGACAATGTGGTTATTGTTCTTGACAAAACACCGTTCTATGCAGAAAGCGGCGGACAGATCGGTGATATCGGAACAATTAAAACAGCTAATGCTGAAATAAAAGTTCTGGATACTGTTAAGGATAATAACGGAATTTATATGCACCGCTGCGAAATTACAGACGGTATTGCAGAAACAGATACTAGTGCGGTTGCCCAGGTTGATGAGGAAACACGCTATGCTATTATGCGTAATCATACAGCGGCTCACCTGTTGCAGGCAGCTCTGCGTCAGGTTCTCGGTAACCATGTGGAACAGGCAGGTCAGCTTGTAACAGCGGATAAACTGCGTTTTGACTTTACACATTTTTCCGCACTAACCCCAGAGGAACTGAAAAAGGTAGAAAGCCTTGTGAATGAGGAAATTTTCAAGGGTATTGATGTCATTACAAAGGAAATGGCAATCGATGAGGCGAAAAAGCTGGGTGCAATGGCACTGTTCGGAGAAAAGTACGGCGATGTTGTAAGAGTCGTTATGGTAGATGAATTCTCAAAGGAATTTTGTGGCGGTACTCATATTGAAAACACTGCAAAAATCGGACTTTTCCGTATCCTCGGCGAAAATTCAGTTGCCGCAGGTGTAAGAAGAATCGAAGCCGTTACAGGTAAGGGCGTTCTTGCATTTATGGACGAAATTTCGGATATTATTACAAAATCCATGAAGCTGTTCAAAGCAAATGCCATTGGCAATTTCCTTGCTGTCGGTGAAAAAGTGATGGAAGAAATGAAAGCAAAGGACAAAGAAATCGAAGCACTTACGGCAAAACTTTCATCACAGGGCGTAGAGAATATGCTGGCAGGTGCTGTGACGGTCAATGGAATCCGTATTGCAAGCGGAAAATTTGTTGGTACAAATACAGCCACTTTGAAAACCATGACTGACAGAGTTCTTGAAATTGCACCGGACTGTGTTGCAGTCATGTTCGGCGTTGACGGAGAAAAGGCAAATATCTCCGTTGCAAGCGGTAAAGAGGCACAAAAGAAAGGTGCACATTCAGGTAAAATCGTCAAGGCGGTAGCAGAGCTTGTCGGCGGAAAGGGCGGCGGAAAGCCGGAAAGAGCAATGGCAGGTGTCGGTGATATTTCAGGAATCGACAATGCACTGATAAAGGTGGAAGAAATTGTCTCCGCTAACCTGAAATAAGGAAAAAATCTGAGTTTGCATAATTGATTAGACAATCCTGCAAAAATGTTTATCTGATTTTATAAATTAAACTTGACAAATGCGTGGCTTATGATGTATTATATAAGTGTATTTTTGTAGAAAAGGAGTAATTTTATGTCAAACGTTGATATCAGTAAGTATGGCATTACAGACGTGAAGGAGATTGTTTACAATCCTTCATACGAAGTGCTTTTCAAAGACGAAACCGATCCGTCTCTTGAGGGCTACGAAAAAGGTCAGGAAACAGAACTTGGCGCAGTGAATGTTATGACAGGTATTTATACCGGTCGTTCACCTAA
>CACYDD010000125.1 GCA_902773065.1 uncultured Ruminococcus sp.
AAGGGAGTATGAAACTATGGAGAGGATACCCACCTGCTTATTTCGTAGGCAGGTTATTTATTGACGTATACGGTTGGGCGGATTTTTTATTTGTAACCGGTACTGTATGTGCCGGTTTTTTCTATTGATCTCTATTCATTTAAATTATACAGAATGTATTAATCGTAACTAATATTACAATATTGTAGTTGAAATTATTGCGGTAACATTATATAATTAATATGATATCTTAAACGAAAGGGTGAGTCTTTGGCAGAGCAAAAACAAAAGAATACCAAACGAACGCAGAACAATATCGCCGTAACTGTCATCATTGTTGCAGCTATCCTTCTGATCGCTGCTTCACTCTCTGTTTCTTTGCTGGATACTTTCAGGAATGACAGCACCTCAACCGAAAATTACTCAACATCCAAAATCGTGAAAACCATTATAGATAAAATGAACTATGAGAATCTTTCGGAAATTTCAAAGGATAATATTTCCAAATATTACGAAATCCCCGACGGTACAGTCACCGATTCTACTTTATATATTTCCACAAGATCCGATAACTTTACAGAAATTGCCTGCTTCAGGCTGAAATCAGAGGACAAGGAAAAAACACTGACGAAAGTTATCAACAACTATATTACCGAAAAAACAAATACTTACCAGAACGTCAATGACAAAGCCTATGAAACGGTAAGTGCAAGCAAGATTGAAATACATTATCCGTATGTTTTTGTAGCCGTTGCATCCGACAGCGAATCCGCTGTCAGTGAATTCAACGAACTTTTTAACGAAAGCAGCAACTAATAACATAAAAAACGGAACAGCCGCAGGTACATCACATACCTGCGGCTGTTCCGTTTATAATATATTACAAAGAATAATTTTATTTGATAATGCTTTCGCCATCCATTTCTTCAGGCTGCGGAAGTCCGAGAAGCTTGAGCATTGTGGGTGCGATATCAGCAAGTCTGCCGCCGTCACGCAGCTCACAGGGATGGTTCACGACAACAAACGGAACAAGGTTTGTTGTGTGTGCTGTAAACGGCTCGCCGTTCTCGTCAAGCATTTTATCAGCATTACCGTGGTCTGCTGTGATCAGAGCAATACCGTCCATTTTCTTAACTGCTTTCACTACCTGACCCACACAGTCATCCACAGCCTCAACAGCCTTGACTGCTGCCTCAAACACACCTGTATGACCTACCATATCACAGTTAGCAAAGTTCAGAATAATAACATCATATTTACCGCTTTCGATTCTCTCAACGACATTTTTTGTTACCTCGTATGCACTCATTTCGGGCTGGAGATCGTATGTAGCCACCTTCGGAGACGGAATCAGGCATCTGTCCTCGCCCTCGCTGACTGTTTCCACACCGCCGTTGAAAAAGAAGGTTACATGAGCATATTTCTCTGTCTCGGCAATTCTGAGCTGTGTCAGACCCTTCTGAGAAATGTATTCTCCGAACATATTGGAAAGCTTCTGCGGCTTGAATGCCACTTCAACATTTGGCATGGTTGCATCGTACTGTGTCATGCAGACATAATTAAGCGGGAAGAAACCATTCTTTCTCTCAAATCCGCTGAACTCAGGATCAACAAATGTACGGGTGATCTCTCTTGCTCTGTCGGGGCGGAAATTGTAGAATACAACACTGTCTCCGCTCTTGATCGTTGCATTTTCAACACAGACTGTCGGAATCACAAATTCATCCGTTACACCCTCGTCATAGGAAGCGGAAATTGCCTTAACAGCATTGTCAGCCTTATTGCCCTCGCCGTAAACCAGTGCAGAATACGCCTTTTCCACTCTGTCCCAGTTGTTGTCACGGTCCATTGCATAATAACGGCCTGAAATCGTTGCGATCTTACCGATACCGATTTCTTCCAGCTTTGCCTGACACTGTTCGATATAATCCTTTGCACTGGAAGGCGGAACATCACGGCCGTCAAGGAACGCATGGATATAAACATTTTTCACACCCAGTGTCTTTGCCATTTCTACAAGACCATACAGGTGTGTGTTGTGGCTGTGTACACCACCGGGAGAAAGCAGACCCATAAAATGCAGTGCCTTGCCGTCCTCGGCTGCGTTTTTCATAGCACCTACCAGTGCTTCATTTTTCAGAACACTGCCGTCTTTGATTGCCTTGGTAATTCTTGTCAGCTCCTGATAAACCACTCTGCCTGCGCCGATATTGGTGTGACCTACCTCGCTGTTGCCCATCTGACCATCCGGCAGACCAACATCCATGCCCGAAGCAGCGATCAGCCCCCACGGGTTTGTTGACAAAATATGTTCCAGATTCGGCTTTTTGGCACTGCGAATCGCATTACCATAGTTTGTTCCGATACCGAAGCCATCCAGAATCATTAATATCAAAGGTTTTTTCATAATACTTTACCCCACTGCTTAATTAATTAGGAATGAGGAGTGAGGAATGCTTCTGTTCCCTAACCTCAAAGCTCATTCCTGTTTCATTGAAATTCATTCTATAGTGATGTAAATGAAGAAATCAGGAATTCGGTATCATTCCTCATTCCTAATTCCTCATTTCTCATTATAAAATCACTTGCTTGCTTCGTCGAGGAGGACACCGAAGTCAGCAGCTTTGAGGGAAGCTCCGCCAATCAGACCGCCGTCAACATCGGGCTGTGCAAGAAGCTCGGCAGCGTTCTTCGGGTTCATAGAGCCGCCGTACTGAATGGTTACAGCATCGGCAACTTCCTTGCCGTATTTCTCAGCAAGCTGCTCACGGATAAAGAGGCAAACCTCCTCAGCCTGCTCTGCAGTAGCAGTTTCGCCTGTGCCGATTGCCCATACAGGCTCGTAAGCAATGATGGATTTCTTGACATCCTCAGCGGATACATCATAGAAATCAAGCTTGATCTGTCTTGCGATAACTTCCTTTGTGATATCGCACTTACGCTCCCAGAGAAGCTCGCCAACGCAAACGATCGGCTTCAGACCTGCTGCAAGAGCTGCTTTTGTTCTCTTGTTAACAG
>CACYDD010000126.1 GCA_902773065.1 uncultured Ruminococcus sp.
CGGCACAACTGCTTCTTTCATTCCTGAAGAAGGCTGCAAGTATAATGTCAAAGTCTATGTCAAAGACACTGCCGGCAATGTTGCAGCGAAAGAATTGCTCATTTACACCTGATGAATTCCCAAAATAAAACATCCGGCTGACTAACAGCTGCAAAAACCACCTGCAAGGCAGTTTTAACGCCTTGCAGGTGGTTTGTATCATTTTTTCTGATAGGCAGGTCAGAAAAGAAACATTCCCATATCACTCACTCCGAACATAATTTTATCTTATTCTAACACAGCTATTGGCAGTTGACAAGAAAATCATCTGATTTTTAAAGATTTCATTTACCAGAAAATTAAGGAAGCACTGATTAAATCTGGTGCGTAACATGCTTAGCATTATTTTTCGTTAGATTGTATCAAAATTTAGCAGGAATACTGTCGTATTTCAAGAAATTTTGGTGCAAGATAACGGAAAATTTGCAAGCAGATTACGTGCCAAGCCGTAAGGCGTGATTGATTCAGTGATTCCTTAACAAAGCAGTTCCGCATTTATCAATGTGCGGAACTGCTTTGTTGTTTATGATATTTTTGATTATTTAAAATATGCTACGCCGCTTTCAAAAAGCTTCTGGTCTTTTTCAAACGGTGTGTTGAAGTAGAGATTTTCGCCCTTACGCTCGGAATGTCCCATCTTGCCGAGAACACGTCCGTCAGGGCTGGTGATACCCTCGATCGCACAAACAGAGCCGTTGGTGTTGAATTCGATATCGCCCGACGGCTTGCCGTCAAGGTCAACATACTGGGTTGCAATCTGACCGTTTCTGATCAGCTTGTCAAGCAGTGCATCATTTGCCACAAAGCGTCCTTCGCCGTGTGAGATCGGAATGGAGAATACGTCGCCTGCATTGACACCCGAAAGCCACGGTGATTTCACAGAGGTTACTCTTGTGTAAGCCATATGCGAAATATGTCTGCCGATGGTATTATAGGTAAGCGTTGCATCGTCCTCTTTCAGTTCTCTGATCTCACCGTACGGTACAAGTCAGAGTTTGATCAGTGCCTGGAAACCGTTGCAGATACCGAGCATCAAACCGTCACGGTTTTTCAGCAGGTTATTGACCGCTTCACTGACCCTTGGGTTGCGGAATGTCGTTGCTATGAATTTACCTGATCCGTCAGGTTCATCACCGCCCGAGAAGCCGCCCGGGAGCATGACAATCTGTGAATCATTGATGAGTTTTACCATTTCTTCAATGGTGTCTTCGATTGCTGACGGTGTCAGGTTGCGTACGATCAGAAGCTGCGGATCAGCACCTGCTTTGGCAAAGGCTCTTGCTGTGTCAACCTCGCAGTTTGTACCGGGAAACACAGGAATAAATACCTTCGGCTTTGCAGCTTTGATTGCAGGAGAAGCAGTGTTTCTTTCGGTGTAAAGCGGAATATCTCGGCTGATCTCAGGGCAGTGTGCCTTTGTCGGGAATACGCTTTCGAGCTTTGCACTCCATGCGCTGATCAGTTCGTCGATATCAAGCACTGCAGCGTTTACAACGATCGTGTTGGTATCAGTTGTTGTACCGAGGTCGTAAGAAAGAACATCCTTAGTCAGTTCTGCACCGTCTGCCAGTTCAAGGATCAGCGAACCCGAAAGCGGAGCGTACAGTTCATCATCGGTCAGTTTGTTAGTAAAAGTAAAACCGATCTTGTTACCGAAAGACATCTTAGCAACAGCCGCTGCTGCACCGCCTTCTTTAACAGTAGAAGCGGAAAGTACCTTGCCGCTGCTGATCAGTGCATAAACTGCACGGTACATTTCCTTCAGCTTATCCCAATCGGGGAGCTGTGCTGTTTTATCTTCCGGAACAGGAACATAGATAACCTTAGAACCTGCCTTTTTAAATTCTGCCGAAATAGTCTTGGATGCCTTTGTCATAGCAACCGCAAAGCTGACAAGTGTCGGCGGTACATCAAGATCTTCAAACGAACCCGACATACTGTCCTTGCCGCCGATAGAAGGAAGTCCCAGTTTGATTTGTGCCACCAATGAACCAAGGAGTGCTGCCGCAGGCTTACCCCAACGGGATGAAACATCATGCAGTCTTTCAAAATATTCCTGGAAGGTCAGTCTTGCTGTCAGCGGGTCAGCACCGATCGCAAGCAGCTTTGAAAGAGATTCAGTTACCGCAAATGCTGCGCCGTGGAACGGACTCCATTTTGCAATACCGGGGATATAGCCGAATGACATAGCAGTCGCATCATCTGTTTCGCCTTCCAGAAGCGGAATTTTCGCCGCCATAGCTTCTTCGGGAGTCAGCTGCGTTTTGCCGCCGAACGGCATGAGAACAGTCGCTGCGCCGATACTTGCATCAAAGCGTTCTGCAAGTCCTCTTTGTGAGCATACTTCCAGTCTGCCGAGGTTTTCTTTAAAGCTTTCCGCTGTATCCTTGCCCTTGAGGATTTCCGGAGCGTGTGTGCGGTAGTTATTTTCTGCATCAGGAGCAGTAATATATGCCTGTGCTACCTGTGTGACGCCGTTGGTGTTGAGGAATTCACGGCTCAGGTCAACGATCGTGTCGCCCCTCCATGTCATTGTCAAACGAGGGCTTTCGGTAACTACAGCAACTGCCTTTGCTTCCAGATTTTCCTTATCTGCTTCTGCAATAAATTTTTCAACATCTTTTGATTCAAGAACGACTGCCATTCTTTCCTGTGATTCGGAAATGGCAAGCTCTGTGCCGTCAAGACCGTCATATTTTTTCGTTACCTTATCAAGGTCAACTGTTAAGCCGTCTGCCAGTTCACCGATGGCAACGCATACACCGCCTGCACCGAAATCGTTGCAGCGTTTTATCATAGTAGAAACGGTTTTATTTCTGAACAATCTCTGAATTTTTCTTTCTGTCGGAGGATTACCTTTCTGTACTTCTGCACCGCAGGTTTCGATAGAATCCATGGTGTGAGCCTTTGATGAGCCTGTTGCGCCGCCGCAGCCGTCACGGCCTGTTCTTCCGCCGAGAAGTACAATAACATCATCGGGAGAAGGAACACCTCTGACAACATTTTCCTTTGGTGAAGCACCGATCACTGCACCGATTTCCAGTCTTTTTGCCGCATAGCCGGGGTCATAAAGCTCTGTGACCTGACCGGTGGCAAGACCGATCTGGTTACCGTAGGAGCTGTAACCCTGTGCCGCACCTGTTGTGATTTTTCTGGAGGGGAGCTTGCCTTCCATTGTTTTTTCAAACGGAACTGTCGGGTCGCCCGAACCTGTCACACGCATTGCCTGATATACATAGGCTCTTCCCGAAAGCGGATCACGGATTGCACCGCCGAGACAAGTTGCCGCACCGCCGAAGGGTTCAATTTCGGTCGGGTGATTATGTGTTTCGTTCTTGAACTGAACAAGCCACTGTTCTGTTTTGCCGTCAATGGTAACAGGTACTTCGATCGAGCAGGCATTAATTTCGTCACTCTGGTCAAGGTCGGGAATTAGTCCTCTCTTTTTGAGGAGCTTCATGCCGACAAGTGCCATATCCATCAGAGAAACATCTCTTGTGCTGTTCTTGCCGTAGATTTCCTCTCTGCTTTCATAATAAAGTGCAAGAGCGTCTTCTATGGTTTTGGTCAATGCTGTTTTTTCGATCTCTATTTTTTCCAGTCTTGTCAGGAAAGTGGTATGACGGCAATGGTCAGACCAGTAGGTGTCGATCACACGCAGCTCTGTTACAGTAGGATCTCTGTGTTCGTCGTCACGGAAATAATCGCGGCAGAATTTCAGATCTGAAAGTGTCATGGCAAAACCCATGCTGTTGAAATAATTTTTCATCTCGTCATCGTTCCATTTGATGAACCCTTCCACTGTAGCCACATTAGCAGGAACATCTGATTTCAAATCAAGAGATTCCGGCTTTTCAAGAGAAGCTTCACGGGATTCAACAGGGTTGATGAGATAATGCTTGATCTTATCAAAATCCGCATCTGTAATATTTCCCTTTACGCCTATCAACTTTGCCGAAACGACCTGAGGTCTTTCGCCCTGTGTGAGAAGCTGCACACACTGAGCGGCAGAGTCGGCTCTCTGGTCATACTGACCGGGGAGGTATTCTGTAGCGAAGATACGGTACTCGCTGTCCTCGGGGAGTACCTCGTCATATACAACATCGGCATTGGTTTCGCTGAGGATCGTTGTTTTTGCCTTTTCAAAATCCTCGCCTTCGATACCGCTGATATCGTAACGGTTGATAATTCTTACTTTTTCCACAGCTGTAAGCCCCAGACTTTTCTGAAGGTCTGCCGTAAGATTTGCTGCTTCGACATCAAAGCCGCTGCGCTTTTCCACAAAAATTCTTTTTACTGCCATTTTATCCACCCATCTCCGAGCATACCCGGTATTTTTATTGTTGTTCCTATTTTAACATATCGCCCTGGATTTTTCAACACCGGCGAGCCGCCGGAGTCATTTCCGTTGAAATATTTTTCAAACTGTAAAGTTTATGTCGCTGCATAAATTTCCAAATTATTTGAGACTTGACTTACAGCCAAGAAAAATGAGAATGATTTTTTTGATTTAAACTATTGACAAATCCGTTATAACTGTTTATACTGTATATATACAATATAAACTGCAAACGGAGGTATTACCATGAAAAAAACGTGTAACGACTTTTATCGCCGCTGTATTGACAGTAATGCTGACTTTTACATTTTTTTCAATACCTGTCAGTGCAGATAACGGACCAAAGCCAAGCGTTATCCTGACAATAGATGATCCGCCCGATGAAGAATACTATGTTGACCTTCTTTATTTTTATGATGATAATAATAATTATCAATATCAAGGTAATGCTAAAGTTGAGAATTTTGCAAAGATAAACTGCGACCTTGAAATGGTGAAGCTTCTGCTCAGTGTGAAAGAGAACACAGAGAATTATCATTTTTGCCGTTTGTATTTTGCTGACAGCGGATTGATATGGAAATCGACCCCTGAATATCAAAGCAGTGAAAATCAATATGAGTTTGTTCGCTCTGCTTTGAGGTCACAGATGGATAATTTTAAAATTGTCATGGTCACAAAAAGCAAAAAATTATACATTTCCGATATGATCCACAAAACCGCTTTCTATTCGGAAATCACCTATAATCCCGAAGCAAACCAATGGCATGAAAGCCACCTTTTAGATATTTAGGATTTACTCACACATTTCGGGCGTACACTTTTGACAACGCTGTTGATTGAAGGAATCTTACTGTTCTTCTTTTTTGTCAGAGAAATCATGAATATGAATACACTCGGAAAAAACGGAAAGAATATACTGGTATTTGTGATAACGAATGTTGTTACACAGATTTTTCTGTATCTATCCCTTTATTTGTTCGATATCTGTTACGCTTAGGAGAAAATGCCTATTTGTTGGCAGAGATAGTAATTGTTGTCAGTGAAGCAGTGGTATATTTCCTGCTGTTTACACCAAAGCACAAAGTAAAATTTATCATCTATGCAATCATAGCCAATCTTTCCAGCTTTTTATCAGGAGAAGTGCTGTGGCTTGTTTTCGATTATCCTGTGATTTTTAGATAAAATAACAGGGAATTGACAAGGCGTAACCAAAAGAATATAATAAAAACGCAAAGAATATGTATGAGGAGCGTTAAAAATGGAAGATTCTATCACTGAAAGATACGAAAAAATTGTAAAATACTGTGATCTGCTGGATGATGCCGGCTATGCTTGCTATAAGATTTTTTCTCCGGCTGACATAACTGCTGTAGAACAATGGGAACAAGAAAACAGTGCTGTGCTGCCCCAAGAGTTAAAAAACTGGCTGCTGCTTTCTGATGGCTTCCGCATGGGATCGAGTGCAGAGCTTTTACCGCTAAAAACAATCTGTCCATGCGACCTGACAGGATTTGAAGAATATTTTGTTGTCGGCGGTTTCATCGGTGACGGTTCTATGCTTTTGGCAGACAAAAACGGAGTATTATATGAGTTTGATCATGTTAACGGAATGAAAGAAACTACTTTTGAGGATTTTGCAGATCACTGGATCATCCAAACGCTGGAGGATGAACTGTTTGAGGCAGGAGTTACCCAAAAGTAAAACAATCATACTAAGCTTAGAATTCTGTTAAAATTTAAAAATCTTATTGAGGGAAAAGTGCTTTTGTGTTATACTATATAATGTTATGTTGCACAAGGCACTTTCTTTTTGCGGTGCAAAATGATGGAAACAAAGGAGACTGAAATAAAATGAAACTCGGAATCGTAGGTCTGCCGAATGTCGGCAAAAGTACACTGTTCAATGCTATTACCAATGCAGGCGCACAGTCTGCCAATTATCCGTTCTGTACGATTGAACCGAATGTAGGCGTGGTAGCTGTTCCCGACAGCCGTCTGGATAAGCTTGCGGAAATGTATGACCCTGATAAATACACCCCTGCCACGATTGAATTTGTAGATATCGCAGGTCTTGTCAAGGGAGCCTCAAAGGGCGAAGGTCTCGGAAATAAATTCCTTGCCAATATCCGTGAGGTCGATGCCATCGTTCATGTGGTACGTTGCTTTGAAAATGATGATATCATTCATGTTGACGGCAGTATTGACCCGAAAAGAGATATCGATACCATTAATGTAGAACTGATCCTTTCTGATATCGAAATGATCGACAGAAGAATTGAAAAAACACAGAAGCTCATCAAGGGCGATAAGAAATATCAGACTGACCTTGATTTCTTCAAGCGTGTCAAGGAAGTACTTGACGAGGGCAAGGCAGCACGTTCCATTGAATGTACCGAGGAAGAAGCGGAGCTTCTGGAAAGCGTGGCACTGCTCACAAACAAACCAATCATCTATGCTGCAAACCTCAGTGACAGCGACTTTAAAGACGGTGCGGTTGAAGGCAATCCGTATTTTGATAAGGTAAAGGAAATTGCGGATTCCGAACACGCCGCTGTACTCCCCATCTGTGCAGAAATTGAAGCAGAGATCTCAGGCATGGAAGAGGACGAAAAAGAACTGTTCCTTTCGGAAATGGGACTGGAACAGTCTGGTCTTGACAGACTGATCACTGCCTGCTATGACCTTCTCGGACTGATTTCCTATCTTACAGCAGGAAAGCAGGAAGTAAGAGCATGGACGATCACCAAAGGTACAAAAGCACCCCAGGCGGCAGGCAAAATACATACCGATTTTGAGCGTGGCTTTATCCGTGCGGAAGTAGTCGCTTATGATGACCTGATGGCTTGTGGTTCTATGACAGCGGCTAAAGAAAAAGGACTTGTCCGTTCCGAAGGCAAGGAATATGTCATGAAGGATGGCGACATTGTTCTGTTCCGCTTTAACGTATAATTGAGGATTCTGGGGTCAGAATTCAGAGTTCAGGTATTTGCCCCGAAGTAAAAAAACCGGTCAGCGAACCATTGAATTCGCTGACCGGTTTTTATTTTGTTTAGAAATCAGAATTTTCTGTATTTTTTGACAGGTCTGTGTGCCTGCTTTTTACGGTTATATACAGTTACAATTATTATGTAAGTGAATATCAGAACTGCGATAATGATCACTGCTATGATAAACCATCGTGAGGTTGCGATTGTTTTCAGTCCGTCCATTGCCGTCAGCAAATCGCTTCTGTCTACAGATTCACTTGCCAGAAGATCGATCGTGGCAAGCTCCTGATTGGCATAGCTGAGCGTTACCGTGCCGACTTTGTCGCCCTCTTTAACAGGGGCATCGATCGTTTCCGGAACATTGTAAATTTTGTCAATACTTTCGATTTCAACATTATCGGGCATAATAGTAGAGTAACCTTTTGCAGGCGCAAGCTGGATCTTATCCTTGTTCCATGCGTAATTGATATTAATTTCCTTGACCAGATCATTCTTTTCAATGATTGATTTGATCGACAGGTTATCAAACGCCCAGTCATACAGGTTGGCGGAATCGATCATTGCACCGTTGTCATAGGATTCACCGTTTTCATCCTCATATGGTGCGCCATAGGCAACGCACAAATAGGTATATCCGTCCTTTGTTGCTGTCGAAACAAGGCAATAGCCAGAATCGTTTCCTGTTGAGCCTGTTTTGATGCCCGAGGCATAGGGATAATAATAGTCGCCGCCTCTTGATTCATCGATCATATAATTTGTAGTGATAAGAAATCTGTCGTCCCCCAGACAATCCGAGGAGGTCATATTGGAGATTTCTGAAAACTGCGGCATGGTAAGCGCATATTTCGCGATCTTCGCCATATCGGAAACAGTAGTATAATGGTTCGGGTCATTCAGTCCGTGCGGATTGGCAAAATGTGTACCCTCACAACCGAGTTCTTTCGCTTTGGCATTCATCTTGTCAACAAATTTCGATATATCCCCCTTGCCGACATAATCTGCAAGAATCATTGCCGCATCATTTCCCGAAGGGATCATCAGACAGCAAAGCAGCTGATAAATACTGAGCTTTTCGTTTTCTTCCAGCCCTGCTACAGAACTTCCTGTTCCGTCAAGCTGCCGGAGAACACTTCCCTTTACCGTAACAAAGGTATTTTCAAAATCGCTGATATTCTCGGCGGTAATAATATAAGTCATGATTTTAGTGGTAGAAGCAGGAAAACGTCTTGCGTTTGCCTCTTTGGAATAAACCACTGTTGCTGTGTCAAGATTTTCAAGGTACAAAGATTTGCTTGCGGTTTCAAAATCAATATTAAAAGTGGCAGCATTCGCCGTGTTCTGAGGAAATATCATCAATGATGACAAAAAAACCATAAAGGCTGTTAAAATTGTCATGATTTTTTTCATAGAAAAATTCCAACTCCTGTGCTATTATATTAATATAAAGATTAATTCATGAAATTGTTACATAATAATATTTTACATTATTTCAGCGTAAAACTCAAATGCAATTATGCTAAATTTTACAACAAATATTGCGGGAAATGTAGTAATTATTAAGGGATGATAAAGTTGGTATATATTACAGGAGATATTCATGGCGAATATAAACGCTTTGAAAACAAAAAACTAAAAAAGTTAAATGAAAACGACTGCCTGATCGTATGCGGAGATTTCGGCTTTATCTGGAATAATTCCAATAAAGAGAAACAGATCCTGAAAAAAATCTGTGACAAAAAATATAAGACTCTGTTTGTTGACGGAACACATGAAAATTTTGCACTGTTAGAGCAGTATCCCGTTGTAGAACTGTACGGCGGTCGTGCCAGAAAAATCGGCGGAAATCTTTATCATCTTCTTCGCGGCGAAATTTATACGATCGAGGACAAAACCTATTTCACCTTCGGCGGCGGCGAAAGCACCGACAGAGATCTCCGGAAAGAAAACGGCACATGGTGGGTTCAGGAGCAGCCAACGATGATAGAGATGCAGTATGCTGTTGAACAGCTTGACAAAATCGAGAGAACGGTTGATTATGTCATCACACACCAGCCGCCTATGACAGATATGGCACTTTTAGAACGTAAACATACAGTAAATCCCCTTGCAACATTTTTTGACGAGCTTTCTCAGAATATCACCTACAAAAAATGGTATTTCGGCTGCCTTCACAAAAACAAAAAAGTACGGCATTCGCAATGTCTCTTTACGGATATTGTAAAAATCACATAACATTCAAACCACTGAATTTTTTCTTATTTGAAGTTCTTGTATTATGACCCGTTTTTATGTATAATAGAATTATTGAATTTATTCATAATTCAAAATTTTCAGGAGGTCATTATGGGAAAAAGGTTTATTTCAATCATGCTCGTAACCGCTCTTTTAGTATCTGCGGCAGCCACATCTGTTTCCGCAGTACAGGGCGAACCGGATACCGGAACGAGTACATCCGATACGATCGGAGTAAAAACACAAACACCGCTGATTACGGCAGTACTGCCAACGCAAAGCGGTTTTAAAATCACTTGGGCGGCACTTTCGGGGGCAGCCAAATACAGACTTCTGTATAAAACCGGTAATTCTGACTGGAACATTCTGGCAGACCTTACTGCAACAGAATATGTTCATGAGAATCTCAACAACAATACAGAATATACCTATACAGTAGCAGCATTTGACGAAAATGATGAGGAACTCAACGACTACGCATCCGTCGGAACGACTTGTAAATTTCTGCAGTCGCCTGAGATCACTTCCGCTGCAAGCATATACGGCGGTCTGAAAATCATCTGGAAAAAAACGGAAGGAACAGCAAAATACCGGCTTTATGTCAAAAATGGCTCTGCATGGAAACAGCTTACCGATACAACAGACACATCTTATACAGATAAGTCTGTTACGTCAGGTCAGTCCTACACCTATACGGTGCAGTGTATCTCATCAGACGGAAAAACCATGGCAAGTGCTTATAGTGAAACCGGCAAAACCGCATTATATGTAAAAGCTCCCGAAATCACAAAAATCGAAAATGTTTCGGGCGGCGCAAAAATTACCTGGACAAAGGTAAACGGTGCTGTTAAATACAGACTTCTGGTAAAAAACGGCTCTTCGTGGGCAAAGATCGGAGATACTTCGGGCACTTCACTCACTCATGCAAAACTGAACAACAATAAAAATTATACCTATACTGTTGCAGCGATCGATAACAAAGGCAAGTACCTCAGTGCCTATGATCCGCAGGGAACATCCAATAAATATGTCAGTGCACCTGTGATCAGCAATGTTAAAAATGTATACACCGGTCTGAGTATCACCTGGAAAAAAGTAACTGGTGTAAAAAAATACAGAGTCTATGTAAAAAACGGCAGTTCATGGAATAAGCTTGCCGACACCACTGCTTTGTCCTATACCGACAAATCTGTAAAATCCGGAAAAACATATACATATAAAATACGTTGTCTGTCCTCAGACGGAAAAACACTCCTCAGTACCTACAGTGCTAAGGCAGTCAGTGCAAAATATGTAAAGGCTGCGAAAATCTCCAAAATGCAGAATACGTCGGAAGGAACAAAAATCACATGGACAAAGGTAACGGGAGCGGTGACCTACAGACTAATGGTTAAAAATGGTTCTTCCTGGAAAAAAGTCGGAGATACCAAATCGCTTTCACTGGTTCATAAAGGATTAAAAAGCAACCGCCGTTACACCTATACGGTAAGAGCACTGGATAAAAACGGTAAGGATATCAGCGGTTATAATCTTCTGGGTTGGTCAAATACCTATCTGAAAGC
>CACYDD010000127.1 GCA_902773065.1 uncultured Ruminococcus sp.
ATCATCAGCTCATCACTTCTCTTTTTGCTCTGCTTGAGAGTTTTTTTCTTTTGCAGAAACTTTATCTTGTGGTTTTACAATCGCCTACAACATTATACTACAAAATCCGCAAAGTATATTTCTTTTAAGATAATTTATCATTGTATTTCCTACTTTTTTCACATGAGTTTAAAAAACAGAAGGGAGAAAGTAAAAAGTCAGTATATCGGTAAAGGTTTCTTTCAGCATTCCGGCAAGCTCGTTTCTGTCATCACGCATCTTGATATATGGTTTTGTCCTCTATTATTCTGATAATTGTTTGAGTTTTTCTCTATCCATTATTTTCTTCTTTTTGTATTTCTCAAATTGATCCTTTGAGGAATCCTCGGCATATTTCAGTGAATTGATCAGCATGATCTCCACGATTATAAACAATACAGAAAAAATCATCATAACATACAAAAAGAAGGTATCTTCTGTTTCATTGGGATTTGCAGGATCATATCTGACGGTCATTGTACTGCCTTCCGATAGCTGACCCGAAAACAGCAGCTGCATTTCTGCGGTATAATCCTTTCCGTCAACGGTATAGCCGAGAACAGCATAATGTGAGGAAGAGCGTACCGTTTTACCGCCGCTGTGTCTGGTGTGAGTTTCGCTGTATACATTTATTACTTTTGCATCAACTGTTTCATAGCTGCTGTAGTTCACTATATGTACTATAATTCCTGCCAGTAATGCAGCCAGAAAGACCGCACATATCGCTATAACAATTTTCAGTGTCTTTTTTGAGACATGGACATATACTCTTGCCATTTCATCATTTCCCTTGTTTATTATAATCTCTTTCTGTACAAAAAGCACCTCAGCGGTACTTTTCTGTTTGGCAAATTCAGAATAATATCTTTTTCAGATTCTCTTGTAAATCCTCTTTTGTCATAGAATTGATAGGTACAGCCCGAATCTGTATAAAGATAGACCAGTTTGCCTTTTTCACGCTTTGCAAGCTCGTTTAACAGCAGTGTGCCGATCCCCTGACCGTTCCTGCTCGGCTCTGCCGCAAGAAAACCGATCTCTCCGTCAGGGATATACTCCTGACGGAATTTCAGATACATTTCTTCGTTGGCTTCTCCGTATGTACTCGCACCGCCTTTGAACATCACCGCCATAAGCAGTTCGCATAATTTCAGAAATATCTTTGCTCTGAAAGACTTGTATGCTTTTTCTTCGCCGTTCATATCCGCCATCAGTACTCCCACAGGCTCATCACCGTCATATGCTCCGATGATCTGTGTTGCCCGGCTGAGCTCCATATACCAGAAATATTTGCTGATCAGTTTTATTTCGCCCGGCTTGTTAGAGTAGTTTTTCACGCCCATTCCGAGACCTGCATATTGCAGGATTTTATTAAAATCCTTTTTCCGTACCTGCCTGATCTCAACTGCCATTTTATCACCGCCGATTTGATGAATTGATTATATTATAAGGGTAAATGTTGATACTGTCAAATAAAATCTCCCTCTGTTTTTAAAACAGAGGGGGGCTTTTTCGGATGCTGTTTATAAACCTTCTTCCGGGATTTAAGCAGATAAACGCTGATCATCTTTCATGGCAAATATCATATTATTGTTTACTTTATAGATCACGACTTTGTCTCCCGGGCGCAGTTCACTGTGTTCGCCTGCACTGCTCTGACGGTATCGGATGTCACAGCAGAACTGACCGGTTACCGGAACCCATGCACCGACATAAGGGTTGTTGATGATCGCATTGCCTGTTGTGAATTTGTTTCTGACTTCACCATGAAGTACACCGCTGTTTTTCGGGATTCTTTTGATAAGGGCAGTGACACATATGGCAATACAGACCGACCATACGCCGAAAACCACCATTTTTTCGACAGGTTCAATATCTGAAAACATGACGATCAATGCAGGAACAGTCAATGCACATATAGCAGATACCAGACATATATTCAAAGGACGGATCGCACGGCGGATCTCTTTTTTACTTTCGGGAGTAACAGGAGAAAAATCAAGCTCGTTACGTGAAACATCATCGGGTACATTATTCAGGTAAGAATCGTTTAACATCGGAGGATATTCCTTTCCTTATAATATAATTTGAACCATTATAACATGATTTTGTTTCCGATATGTAAATAATGTTTGAATATGCTTTAAATGGGTTATTAACTTTTTATGAGAATTGTATGAAATCAAAAAAAGTGCTGACAGTTGGCTAGGCTGTCAGCACGCTGTATTTGATTCGTCGGGCTATGGCCGAACCGGAAGAATGTTTTTAAATGGGAGGTTTCCAATGGTAAATGGAAAATGTTTTAAGATGAATATTTATTATCGGACTTTTTATTACTTTACCACTCAGGCAAATACTGCTTTAAATGCCTGGTCGAGATCTTCGATGATATCATCGATATGCTCTGTGCCGATCGAAAGACGGATCGTGCTCTGTGAAATGCCCTGATCTGCCAGTTCTTCATCGGTGAGCTGTGAGTGTGTCGTAGTTGCAGGATGGATCACAAGGGATTTTACATCTGCTACATTTGCAAGAAGTGAGAATATTTTAAGGTTGTCGATGAACTTGTGTGCTTCTTCCTGACCGCCTTTGATCTCAAATGTAAAGATACTTGCACCGCCATTCGGGAAATATTTCTCGTAGAGGGCGTGGTCGGGGTGATCTGCAAGTGACGGATGGTTGACTTTGGCAACGTGCTCGTTCTTTGAAAGATATTCGATAACTTTCTTTGTGTTTTCAGCGTGACGCTCCAGACGGAGTGACAGTGTTTCTGTTCCCTGAAGAAGAAGGAATGCTGCAAACGGAGAAATCGACGCACCCTGATCACGGAGAAGAATCGCACGGATATAGGTAACGAAAGCAGCAGGACCTACCGCATCGGCAAATGAGATACCATGATAACTCGGGTTAGGCTCTGCAATAGGAGCATATTTGCCGCTTGCTTTCCAGTCAAATTTACCGCTGTCAACAATGATACCGCCCAGTGTTGTGCCGTGACCGCCGATGAATTTGGTAGCGGAATGAACAACGATATCTGCACCATGCTCGATCGGGCGAATCAGGTACGGAGTACCGAAAGTGTTGTCTACTACAACAGGCAGACCGTGCTTATGTGCGATTTCTGCGATAGCGTCGATATCAGGAATATCACTGTTCGGGTTGCCGAGAGTTTCGAGATAAACAGCCTTGGTGTTTTCCTGAATAGCACCTTCAAGCTCTTCCAGATTGTGTGCATCAACAAAAGTTGTTTTGATACCGAACTGCGGAAGTGTGTGGGCAAGAAGGTTATAGCTGCCGCCGTAGATCGTTTTCTGAGATACGATGTGATCGCCTGCCTGAGCAAGTGCCTGAATCGTATAGGTGATAGCAGCTGCACCGGAAGCAACCGCAAGACCTGCAACGCCGCCTTCAAGAGCTGCGATTCTCTTTTCGAGTACATCCTGCGTAGAGTTTGTCAGTCTGCCGTAGATGTTACCGGCGTCACGCAGACCGAAACGGTCAGCAGCGTGCTGTGAGTTGTGGAAAACATAAGAAGTAGTAGCGTAAATCGGTACTGCTCTTGCATCTGTTGCCGGATCAGCTTCTTCCTGTCCTACATGAAGCTGAAGTGTTTCAAATCTATAATTCTTTTCGCTCATAATAAAATACCTCACTTTTAAATTTTAGTTATTCTTGTGTAAACAAAAAACGTCTTAGAAACATCATATACAACAACGGCACATTCGACCGTTCCTGAAGTTCTGTTTTATTTCGTTTAATAAATTCAATAAAATGTGCCTCCTTATCATCTGAAAATTAACACCTGAACAAATCCTATCTGTTTGGTATGAATTGATTATAGCACCTGTTTTTTATAATGTCAATAGATTTTAGCAATTTTTTTGCGTTTTTCTATAGATATAAACTATACATTTTTATAGCGTAAGAAAATAACTCTGATTTAAGGAAGCAGATAGTAGCAAGCAATCATAAAAATAAAACAAATTATTATTGTTTTTACCTGCACTTTGCATTATAATAATATGTATGTACTTGACCGGCGAGCCACCGGACACAATTACGCTGTAACTTCATGCAGACCGTTAGTTTAACGCCCTCTGCGTAACTATAATTTTACACTAAGGAGAGTATATATGAATAAATCAACAGCAGTGCTTGCAGCACTTTTGGCTTTCTTTGTCGGAGTGGTGGGCGGTTTTACCGTGTCACCTGTCAAAAAGGGGATCAATATCAAAATCGATGTCGGTAACAACAGCGGAAACAAGAATATCTATAAAGATAAAAACGAAAAACCAAAACCTGATACTGTAGAAAAGACATTGCAGACAACCAATACCAAAAAGAAAGGCGAAGGAAAAAGAAAATGGATTGGACGGAAATAATCGTAACTGTTTCGGCACAGGATATCGAAACAGCAGGAAATATTGCACAGATGACAGTTCCTTACGGGATCTATATTGAGGATTATTCAAGCCTTGAAGCAGAGGTTCTTGAAATTGCCAATATTGACCTGATCGATGAAGAGCTTTTGCAGAAGGACAGGGAGCATGGAAAGATACATATCTATATTAGTCCTGAAGAAAATCCTGCCGAAGCGATCTCCTATATAAAGGAACGGCTTGATGCAGAAAACATAGCGTATGAAGTCAGTTCAGACAGCTGTGATGTGGAAAGCTGTCTGACAAGCTGGAAAAAATATTTCAACCCGATCAGAGTCGGAAAAAAGCTGCTGATCCGTCCTGTATGGCGTGATGATTATGAGCCGGAGGGAAGAATTGTGCTGAATCTTGAACCGGGTCTTGCTTTTGGTACAGGTACGCATGAAACAACAAGGCTGTGTTTGGAGGCACTTGAAAAATATATCAAAAAGGGCGATAAAATGCTGGATGTCGGCTGTGGAAGCGGTATTCTTTCGGTTGTGGCACTTTTGCTGGGAGCAGAAAGCGCAGAAGGTATTGATATTGACGAAATGGCGGTCAAGGCTTCAAGGGAAAATGCAAGGCTCAATCAGGTTGAGGACAGATACACAGGGATCAAGGGCAATCTTGCCGATAAGGTGGAGGGAACATATGATGTGATCACTGCCAATATTGTAGCGGATGCGATT
Source organism: uncultured Ruminococcus sp. (assembly GCA_902773065.1). GTDB lineage: Bacteria > Bacillota > Clostridia > Oscillospirales > Acutalibacteraceae > UBA1213. Next base: position 5,123 of record CACYDD010000127.1, read on the forward strand.
ATATTGTTGTCGGAAGATATTGAAAAGCATATGGGCGAAAATACGGTATACATTATGAGCGGTATTATTGATACAAGGCTTGACGATGTACTGGCTGCTCTTCCCGAAAGTCTGGAAGTTATTGACAGATATGAGGAAAAAGGCTGGCTTTGCCTGGCGGCAAAAAAGAAAAAATAAAATGGAGGTAATTTTATGAATAAGAAAAAAGATATATCGGGGCTGATATTTTCAGCATTTCTGGTAATCGCCTATGTGATCTGTGCTTATTTCTTTATCGGACTGATCACAAGCTCGACAGGACTTGACAATGCAGCGATCATTCTTCTGAAAGCACTTGTTTTTGTTATTTTCGGTCTGGTACTGTTTTATGCGACAAGAGTGGGTGACGGAAAACAGGTAAAGCGTTTTTCGTTAGCAGCACTGATTCTGGTAGATATTCCGACACTATATATTATTCTCGCATCAGCAGCAACAGGACTGCCCTTTCCGCTTGATCTTTCCGCTTGTCCCGAAGTGGTAAGTCTGGCGGCTGTGGCTCTCGGTTACGGGATACCGTATACCTTTTTCAGCGGTTATGAACTGGATGTTCCTGTAGAGGATAAAAGTGCAGAAGCAGAAAAGCTTGCCGAAACAGAGGACTATGAGCCTGATGAGCTTGATGATGTGACAGAGGAAACAGAAGATTCTGAAGAAGAGTCTGCAGATGAGTCTGTTGATGGTGTAATGGAAAATATTGAGGACACAGACGGGGAATAATAAAGTGGAAAGCGGTCGTTGCCTGACCGCTGAATCCTGACCCCTGACCACTAATACAAAGGAGTGTTTTTTATGGCAGAAGTAGAAGAATGTACACATGACTGTAATACGTGCGGTGCAAGCTGTTCGTCAAGAGAGGGCGGTGCAGTGCAGGACTTGCACGAAAAGCTGAATGAATACAGCAGTGTAAAGAAAGTAATAGGAATTGTCAGCGGCAAGGGCGGTGTCGGTAAATCGATCGTTACTTCTCTTATGGCAGTGATGTTCAGCAGAAAAGGCTATCATGCAGCGATCCTGGATGCGGATATTACCGGGCCTTCCATTCCGAAGTCATTCGGAATCAAAGAAAGAGCAATGGGGAGCGAAAAGGGGATCATTCCTGTGAAAACAGAGGGTGGTATCGATGTGATGTCGGTCAACCTCCTGCTTGAAAACGATACAGACCCTGTTGTATGGCGCGGTCCTGTGCTGGCAGGAACGGTAAAGCAGTTCTGGAGTGATGTTGTGTGGGAAGATGTCGATTATATGTTTGTGGATATGCCCCCGGGAACAAGTGATGTGCCGCTTACCATCTATCAGTCTGTACCGCTTGACGGAATTATTATTGTAACATCACCGCAGGATCTTGTTTCAATGATCGTCGGCAAAGCTGTGAAAATGGCAAAGCTGATGGATATCCCGATTCTGGGCATTATTGAAAATATGAGTTATTTTGCCTGTCCCGACTGCGGAAAGAAGCATTATCCGTTCGGAGAAAGCAAACTTGATGAGGTTGCAAAGGAATATGGCATTGATGTGATCGCACAGTTTCCGATCGACCCGAAAAATGCAAAAGCCTGTGACGAAGGAAAAATCGAAAGTATCGTAAGCGATGAAGCCAAAGAAGCAGCAGACAAACTGGAAAAAATATTATCATGAAAATCGCCGGCACACCTAAGTATAAAAATCTCGGTGTGCCGTTTTGTATATATTTTGTGTATCTTCTTTGAAAAGGTTGACATTTTGGTGAAACTGCATTAAAATATCATTTGTGGTATTTTATACTTTTTGATTATTGTGATTATTGGGAATGAAAATATATGAAACTAAAGGAACTGTTTATCAGCGGAACAAACAATACATTTATACAGTTTTTCAGGAGTCTTTTTGTTGGCGGTATTGCTACGATTGCCGATATGGCGGTTCTGATACTTTGCCGCGAGCTTTTTCATATGTCGGAGGATATTGCCGCCGTTTTCGGTTTTATTGTCGGGCTTGCGGTCAATTATATCATATCAACGCTGTGGGTGTTTTCCAAAGCAAAGGTAAAAAACCGTGTGCTTGATTTTATTGTGTTTGCCGTGATCGGTATTGTCGGACTGGGTCTGACACAGCTGATCATCGCACCGTTTGCCCTTGACGGCATATTCGGAGAAGGAATCCTTGTCAACAATGCAGTATTTGGTTCACTGCTGCCGACTGACAAATATTATATTATCGGCAAAATGCTTGCCGTAGTTCTTGTCTATATGTGGAATTTCTTCGCGAGAAAATTCCTGTTGTATAATAAAAGCGAAAAAGAAAACTTTGAAACGCGGGAAGCAAGTTGAGTTTACTAATCAAAGTAGTGAGCGTGGCGAACGGCTTCGCGAATCGGGTCCGGCGGCTCGCCGGTGGAATTTCTTTGCGAGAAAATTCCTGTTGTATAATAAAAGCGAAAAGGAAAACACAACAAGTGCTGAAGACAACAAACCTGAAACGCGGGAAGAAAGCTGAGTTTGCTAATAAAGTAGTGAGCGTAGCGAACGGCTACGCGAATTGGGACCGGCGGCTCGCCGGTGGAATTTCTTTGCAAGGAAGTTTTTATTATATAACAATAGCGAAAAAGAAAACTCTGAAACGCGGGAAGCAAGTTGAATTTACTAATAAAAGTAGTGAGCGTAGCGAACGGCTACGTGAATCGGGACCGGCGGCTCGCCGGTTTTGATCTTATGGAAAGGCGAATATCATTATGAAGAAAATCGTTA
>CACYDD010000128.1 GCA_902773065.1 uncultured Ruminococcus sp.
CAGGATGACAAATCAGTTGTTTCACAAAGTAATACGGAAACTAAGTCGGACAGCGGTACGTCAGACGGTACAAAAACATTGGTCGTCTATTTCTCCAGAACCGGTGAGCAATACGGTGTCGGGAATATCGACAAGGGCAATACTGCGATAGTTGCTGAAATGATCGCAGAAAAAACAGGTGCGGACAGCTTTGAGATACTCCCGAAAGAGGATTATTACCCATATACCTACGATGAATTGACAGATGTCGCAAAGCATGAACAAAGTGACAATGTGCGACCTGAAATCAAGGGAACGATACCTGATCTGTCGAAATATGATACGGTATTTATTGGTGCGCCTGTATGGTGGGGCGACTGGCCGATGATAATGTACACATTCTTTGAAGGAAACAAGGATGCACTTGCAGGGAAAACGCTTATTCCGTTTTCAACTCATGCCGGCAGCGGTCTGTCGGGGTTTGACAGCAAGCTGTCAGGTGCTTGTCCGGACAGCAAGGTAGGAACCGGACTTGCCATAGCCGGAACAGATGCACAGAACGATCAGGACAGCGTAAGAGAAAGTGTAAACAGTTGGCTGTCACAGCACGGATACTGAAACGAAAGCGGTGAGAGTGATATGGATGATAAAGTGATGATAATTTCCGCATATAAGCAGATGTATGACGGTATGATAAACAAAAATGAAAGTATTCTCAGTGAGGTGCTTGATGATTCCTTTGTGCTTGTTCATATGACGGGTATGCACCAGTCAAAAAAGGAATTTATCGAAGCCGTAAAGAACGGAACGCTTAATTATTACAGTGTTGAACACGAAAACCTGCCTGTAGAGATCAATGATGACACAGCGGTACTTACCGGAAAATCCTATGTTACAGCCGCAGTATTTGGCGGCAGACGCAATAACTGGCATTTACAGCAGAAATGCAGTCTGAAAAAAACAGACGGAAAGTGGAAAATTACGAGAAGCGTGGCATCAACCTATTGAGGAGGGATAGAAGTGGCAAAGAATCTTATCATCTTTTATTCAAGAACAGGCGAAAACTATGTCAGAGGCAAGGTCAAAAATCTTGCAAAAGGCAATACAGAGATCGTTGCAGAGTACATTCAGAAGGCGGTCGGCGGAGATCTGTTCAGGATTGAAACTGTCAGAACCTATCCGGCAGATTACTATGAGTGTATAAAAGAAGCGAAAACGGAGCTTCGTGCAAAGGCAAGACCGGAGCTTAAATGTTATCTTACCGGTATTTCAGAATATGATAATATCATTGTCGCCGGTCCCTGCTGGTGGGGTACATATCCTATGGGTGTTCTGACACAGCTTGAAAAGCTAAATTTCACCGGAAAGAAGGTATTCCCTGTGATGACGCACGAGGGCAGCGGTCTTGCAGGTTCAAAATCGGCTCTCAGAAAATACTGCAAGGGAGCAAAGGTAGGAAAAGGACTTGCTGTTCGCGGAGCGGATGCAGAAAAGTCCGAAGACAAGATCAAAAAATGGGCAGATAAAGAACTCGGTATTTAAGGAGGAAAATATAATGGCAAAAAATCTTATTATTTATTATTCAAGAAAAGGCGAGAACTACTGGAACGGAAGTGTAAGAAATATCTCAAAGGGCAATACAGAGATCGTTGCGGAGTTCATTCAGAAGGCAGTCGGTGGAGATCTGTTTGAGGTAGAAACTGTAAAAGAGTACGCAGCGGATTATTATGAGTGCATCGAGGATGCAAAAGCAGAGCTTCGCAGCAATGCAAGACCTGAACTGAAAAAGTATCTTACAGATATTTCACAGTATGATAACATCGTTGTAGCAGGACCGTGCTGGTGGGGAACCTATCCGATGGCAGTATTCACTCTGCTTGACAGACTTGACTTTACGGGAAAAAATGTATTCCCTGTGATGACACATGAGGGCAGCGGTCAAGCGGGATCAGCGGCTGCACTGAAAAAGCACTGCAAGGGTGCGACAGTCGGCAGCGGACTTGCCGTTCACGGAGCAGATGCAGCAAAATCGGAAAGAACAGTTGCAGACTGGGCAAAGAAAGAGTTAGGTTAAAGGAGACTAATAAATGGACTATATTACATTAAATGATGGTAATAAAATACCGGCGATCGGATTCGGCGTTTTTCTGATACCCAATGACGGTCCTACTTACGATGCGGTGCTTGAAGCACTGAAAGCAGGATACCGACATATTGATACGGCTGCTGCATATTTCAACGAAGAGGATGTCGGAAAGGCTGTTCGCGACAGCGGTATCCCAAGAGAAGAGATCTTCGTAACAAGCAAGCTCTGGCTTCAGGATCACGGCTATGAAGCAGCAAAAAAGGGTATAGCAAGATCACTTCGCAAGCTGGGTCTTGATTATATTGATCTGTATCTTGTTCATCAGCCCTATGGTGATGTAGCCGGAGCGTGGAGGGCTATGGAAGAGGCAAAGGCAGAAGGAAAAATCAGGTCTATCGGTGTCAGCAATATGTCGCCGGCACTGTGGAATAAGTTTGTCCCTGCGTTCACAACAAAGCCGGCAGTCAATCAGGTGGAATTCAATCCTCTGTTTCAGCAGAAGGAAATACGCAGCCTGATGGCGCAGACAGATACAAAGCTTGAAGCCTGGTATCCGCTCGGACATGGCAATGCCGATCTGCTTTCCGCACCGGTTATAACCGGACTTGCCGGAAAGTACGGCAAAAATCCCGGACAGATCATTCTTCGTTTTGAAGTGCAGGAGGGTGTGATCACACTTCCGAAGTCAACAAATCCGGATATATTTGATTTCACTCTGACAGAGGATGAAATGAACGAAATACGCAGCCTTGACACAGGAAAGGGAAGCCATGATCCGGATGCTCCCGGTGTTGAAGAAATGCTGAGAAACGCTTTTGTTATCACAGATTAAGGGGAGGATATCATGGCAGTACTGACAGTTTATTTCTCAATGAAGGGCGAAACGATCGCCCCGGGAATGAAAATCGTTAATCTGAAAAAGGGGAACACTGCTCTTGCTGCTGAAGCAATACAGAGTGCAGTCGGCGGAGATATTTTTGAGATAGAAACCGTAAAGACCTATAGGGGTGAATAAACAAATGAACAAAGATCCACCATCTTTCTTTCATTTAAAACCGTTAAAGAGCTGCTGTATGAATGCTTACAGCTTTTGATATTCTTCATCGGGAACAGGCTCACACCATTCTGTAGAGCAGTTTTCTCCCGGTACTTCTATAGCGATATGAGAGAACCATGAATCCTTTTTTGCACCGTGCCAGTGCTTTACATTTGCGGGGATAACGATAACTGCACCGGATCTCAGATTCACTGCTTCCTTGCCTTCCTCCTGATACCAGCCTCTTCCGGCGGTGCAGATAAGTATCTGTCCTCCGTTTTTATCGGCGTGATGGATATGCCAGTTATTACGGCAGCCGGGTTCAAATGTAACATTAAAGAGCGGAAACTCACCTTTACGAATATCCGTCAGCGGATTCAGATAGGAATTTCCGATAAAAAACGGTGCGAATACCGTGTTAGTATTTCCCTTCCCGAAAATATTTTTCTTTTCAAATTGTATCTTTTCAATTTGTTGTTTGTTCATAGTTGTTCCCTCCTTCAATTACCAGCCGCCTTGTTGACACACGCAAGTGCATTCAGACTTCTCGGATAACCGATATAAGGCAGGCACTGACTTATCACTCTGATAAGAAATGCCTTGTCATTTCCGATCTTCATATTTGCCGCAGCATGAGCCGTGAGCTGTGGTTCGCAGCCGCCCTGTGCTGAAAGAAAGCAAAATGTTATCATCTCACGCTGGGAGTATGAAAGTCCGGTTCTTGTGTAGTAGTCTCCGAAGCAGTTGTCGGCAAGCCAGTAATTGATGTGTCTTGATTCCTCCGGTCCGGATCGCCAGAAATCCTTCATCCCCTCGCCGAAGATATCCACCTGTGCCTGAGTTCCCATTTCACGTCGGTTTTCAGTTGTGGTCATTGCCTGACCTTCAAGAGGAAGTGAGATACCCTTTTCCTCAAGAATAGAGTTGACTGCTTTCAGAAAAGGCATCACCCTGCCGATACCGAGATAAGCCACCGCCTGATAGGTGATCTCCTTAATCTCTATCGGTGTCATACCGAAATTCATTGCCGCCGGAACCTTTGCCCTGAATTCATCAATGCCCTGACAGCCTATAAGAGTCGCAAGGATAGCTATGAATCTTGTCTTATCGTCCAGTCCCTGACCCTCCTGATTGATGACCTCGTCGAATGCAAAATTATCAAAACGCTCGATAAACTCCGGGTCTGTACGAAGAAAGTCAGATACATAGCCGGGGAACATCTTTTCGTGATAGGCTCTTGAAAACTCTGTGATTGCCATATTTATCCCTCCGCAACATTCGTAGAAGCCGCAAGCTCTGTCTGTGTCCTGTAATCTGCCACTCTTTCTTCAAGCCTTTTAATAGTTGCGGCAAGTGCCTGTGAGCCATACACCTGACGAAGGGGCGCAGGTTCGATATCAACGCTTTCTATCATACGGGCAGCCATCTTTGCCGGATCTCCGGGTGCCAGTCCCTTTGTCGGGTCAAGCATATTGAGGAAGCCATGCACATGATCGTATTCCGGCATAAGCTTTGCAACATGGGCACTTCCATATCTGAACTCCGTTCTTGCTCCGCCCGGCTCGACTATGGTAATGCCGATATTGTTCCTTGCGACCTCCTGTGCAACGGATTCGCAGAAGCCTTCAATTCCGAATTTTGTAGCGTGGTACATGGAATTAGCCGCAAAAGCTACCTGTCCGCCGTAGGATGAAAGCTGGATGATCCTGCCGCCTCCCTGTTTTCTCAGGAAGGGAAGGCTGTCATGGATTATCATAATAGGAGCTGTCAGATTCGTGTCCATGATCTTCCGGATGTTCTCATAGTCCAGCTCCTCAGCCGCACCAAAAAGTCCGTAGCCGGCATTGTTGACGATAACATCTATTCTGCCGTGTTTTTCAAACATCTCAGGGATAAAGCTGTGTATCCTTGTCAGATCAGTTACATCAAGTATCTGACAATCGAAGGTGTCCGGGTACTTGGTGATAAGCACCTCGACCTTTTTCGTGTTTCTGACCGTACCTATAACGGTATCGCCTTTCTCAAGAAGCTGCTTTGTCATCTCATTGCCAAATCCACTGCTCACTCCTGTAATAAGCCAAGTTCTGCTCATAATAAAAACCTCCTGTTTCGATTGAATGGTTTTAGATAAAACCGCCAATCCTTCTGTCTGTAATAAGTATATCAGATTCAGAAAGGTCAATCAATTCAAAAAAGGAGGCTTTCGGATAAGTATGAGTAATGTGAAATCAGTACATAGATTTCAGTATTTCTGCAAATTCTTCAAC
>CACYDD010000129.1 GCA_902773065.1 uncultured Ruminococcus sp.
GAGTTATGCTACAAGGCAGTCGGAAAAACCGCCGAGCTTGTCAGCGTGAGCAAGGATATTCCGCAGAGGGATTACTTCTGTTTCTACGATTATGAGTATGTACTCGATGTCAGCCGGCAAAACGAGCTTATGCCTAACACCGTTCCGCTTGAACAGGGCTTACGAGAAGAATTTGAATGGTACAAAAACAACCTCGACAGCGTTTACAACCGCAAGCCGTATATGGAGTATATTGACAGCAATTTGGCTGACAGCCGAAAATGAAGGAGTTTAGTATGGATTTGCAATTCAGAAAAGCAAATATAGATGAAGCGGAAAATGTATGTCATATCGTTCAATATACAAAATCGGTCATATATCCCGATTATTACACACAGGCTGTTCTTGATTTTTTCGGCAGAATTCACAGCCTTGACAGCATAAAAAACGATATTGCACAGGGCAGAATAGGTGTTTTGGTGAAGGACGGCGAGATCATAGGCACGGGCAGTCACGAGGATAAGCATATCACGAGGGTTTATGTTTTGCCGGAGTATCAGGGGCAGGGCTTCGGTACACGGATTATGGACGAATTGGAAAAAGAAATTTTTGAAAGCTATGATCACTGCTATCTTGACGCTTCATTGCCTGCCTGTATCTTCTATGAAAACAGGGGCTACAAAACCGTTAAGCACGTCAAAGAGGACATCGGCAACGGAAAGTGTATGGTTTATGAGATTATGAGGAAAAACAATGACAAATTGACGGATGAGTTGTTTTGAAAAGAGTTATGAGGTGCAAAATGATTGATATAACAGATATGGAGTTTTCTCATATCAATGAATATACCGAATTGTTTGTCTCCGTTTTTAATGTGGAGCCGTGGAATGATGAATGGACAAAGGAAACAGCTCAAATCAGAATTGAGGATATGATGAAAACAGGCACATTCATCGGAAAGGCTCTTTATGCCGATAACGAGCTGAAAGGGCTTATTTGGGGGCAGAAAAAGCAACATTACAACGGAACACATTTTCATATAGAGGAGTTCTGCGTCAAAACGTCGGAGCAAAACAAGGGTTTTGGAAGCACACTGCTGAAAGCATTGGAAAAAGCATTGTCGGAAATCGGAGTTGTAAATATTTATTTGACCACTTCAAAGGGTGCCAAAACGGAAGGCTACTACAGCAAAAAAGGATTTGTCACTTCCGACAAAATGGTTTTGATGTCAAAGCACTCGTTTTGTGAAGCGGAAAATGTATGATTCGAGACGAAACATCCGGAATCAAACAGATGTGCTTGGCGGTGTTTTCTATTGCCATATTTTCGGTTTCGTGGTAGAATTTATATTGAATTATAGATTTATGTTTTATGATCGGAGGACTCATTATGATAATCAGACGTTTTACAGAGAATGATGCAGAAAAAGTATCATCGCTGATAATACTGACCCTAAAAACAACAAACAGTAAAGATTATTCCGAAGAAGCTATAAAAGATTTTGAACAACGATTGCAGCCCTCGGATATTGTGGAGCGTGCCGGTTGGACGCATTTTTATGTTGTTGAAGAAAACAATTCAGTTATCGGCTGCGGTGCGATCGGACCATATTGGGGCAGCGAAACGGAAAGCAGTCTGTTTAACATCTTTGTTTTGCCTGAATATCAAGGCAAAGGTATCGGCAGAATAATCATTGAAACACTTGAACAGGACGAGTATTTTTTCAGAGCAAAACGTGTGGAGGTTCCAGCGTCAATTACAGCCGTTGATTTCTACAGAAAGTTGGGATATAGCTACAAAAACGGCGTTGTTCGCCCCGATGAGGAGCAACTCTATCGCTTGGAAAAGTTCAGATATTGATATCGCTGTACAAGGGTGAAATAATGGTAATAAGAGAAATCAAAGAAAATGAGCTGAATGCTCTGCTTGAATTATATACACATCTGCACGAGCTTGGCATACCTGAGAACAGCGAGCATTTGCGGAATACTTGGACGGCGATTTGCGGTGACGAAAATCATCACATAATTGTCTGCGAGGTTGAGGGGAAGCCTGTTTCTTCCTGCGTTTGCGTGATCATTCCCAATCTGACAAGGAATATCCGTCCGTATACTTTTATCGAAAATGTTGTCACTCACACCGATCACAGAGGGAAGGGTTACGCCGCTGCCTGCCTGAATTATGCCAAAGAATTGGCAGTCAAGGCTGATTGCTATAAGATGATGCTGCTAACAGGTTCAAGGAGCGAAAGCACGCTTGATTTTTACAAAAGAGCAGGCTACAACTGCACCGATAAAACAGCGTTTATTCAGTGGTTGTAGATAATTTGGAGGAAAACATGCTGATGAATAACAACGAATATTTAAAGGGCATCTCTAAAAACCTAGAGTGGTTTTAGTGTGCCGTAGATTTAATGGGCAGATTGCCCAAAATTCACGAAGTAATACTGACGTA
>CACYDD010000130.1 GCA_902773065.1 uncultured Ruminococcus sp.
TATCTTCGGCACTATCGAGCTTAACTTCCGTGTTCGGCATGGGAACGGGTGAACCCTCGACGTCATCAACACCAACTATTCATTTGTATCGCTTTTGACGACTTCATTATAATAACACATTATCCGATGATTTGCAAGTGTTTTATTTATACAATTTGCAAAATAATTTATACTATTAACGAATTGTATATTTTCTTAATTTAATCAGCTACAATTAGTATTTAATAGATGATAATATACAATTCGTAAATAAAAATTCATGCAACAAACAGTATATAACTATAACAAAAATACCGAAAGTATAAAAAATCCTGTAATGTTTATCACAATAATGTAACAAATCGACTGAATTTGTATGTTTAACTTGATTTTTTTTGTCGCACAAAGTATAATTCTTATTAGACCATATTTTACTGTTTGGATTATTGAATCGGAAAGTTGAGGTGCAGTTTATTCTATGCTGATCGCAATTATTACAGCTGCTTTCTGCCTTGTGGCAACAACAATTATGTACAGCCCCAGACTCAGAAGCTTCAGATATTACAGACCGGTGGCACTCTTTTTTCTTTTTGAAGGAATCTGGATCATTGTCGATTACGCTGTGTCCCAGCTTGTGCCCGGCAATACGGTGATGCAGTTGGTGCATTATATCGGAATTATTGTTCTTGTGCTGTATTTTGTAATAAGCATATTGTTAAACTCCGGAAATAAGAAAACGAAAAAGGAAAAATAAAACCGATTCAGGATAAAGGAGAGCGTTTATGGGATATGTTTATGCGGTGCTGTGGCTGATCATTGCATTGACACTGTTTGTGCGTTTCAGAAAGGAAAGCAAGGCAGTATATTTGTTTTCTGCCTATTTTCTGATACTCAGCGGTTGGTGGCTTGCTGATGAACTGCTGATTGTTAATCTGATGGATGGTATTTACGCATGGATCTTAAGAGGATTTTCGGTGATCATTCTACTGACGGCAGTATTTGTTTATTATAAAGACAGGAAACGGATCAGTGCCAGCGAACAGGAAAATAAAACACAAGAATAAAACAAAACCCCCGGAAGAGAAAGTTTTTTTCCGGGGGTTTTGTGATGTGTTCAGTTTTTGCTGAAATCTGTAAGTACCAAGCCTTCATTATGTTCAAGTGCCCATGTAATATTCCATTCACTTGTGAACAAAAGAAGATGCTTTCCTTTGAGATCCTGGATTCTTCTTGTGTCGGTGGTAAGATTGAGGGTTTTTGGGTCGAGATCCTCGTTTTCAATCCAGCGGATGAGTTCATAGGGCATACTTTCAAGAACGATGTCAACATTGTATTCGTTGTTGAGCCGGTATTCAAGCACTTCAAACTGAAGCACACCGACAACGCCAACGATCACTTCCTCCATGCCGCCGCCGAGAGCCTGAAAAATCTGGATCGCACCTTCCTGTGCGATCTGCGTGATACCTTTTACAAACTGTTTTCTTTTCATAGTATCTTTCAGACGTACTCTTGCAAAATGTTCGGGGGCAAAGGTGGGGATGCCTTCAAACTGTACTTTTTTGCCTGGTGCACAGACCGTATCGCCGATAGAGAAAATACCTGGGTCGAATACGCCGATAATGTCACCTGCATAGGCTTCATTTATAACCTCTCTGTCCTGTGCCATGAGCTGCTGAGGCTGAGAAAGCCGCATTTTTTTGCTGCCCTGCACATGATAAACTTCCATTGTTTTATCATACTTTCCCGAGCATATCCGCATAAATGCAATTCTGTCACGATGAGCTTTATTCATGTTTGCCTGAATTTTAAAAACAAAGGCAGAAAAGTGTTCGTCAAACGGGTCAACTTCGCCGTCAACGGTTTTTCTCGGCAGCGGCGGCGTTGTCATTCTGAGGAACTCCGCAAGGAAAGGTTCAACTCCGAAATTGGTGAGGGCTGAACCGAAAAATACAGGTGTCAGTTTGCCGTTGCGTATCTGTTCGAGGTCGAATTCATCGCCTGCACCTTCGAGAAGCTCGATATCGTCACGCAAGGTCTGTGCTAATGTTTCTCCGAGCCTTTCGTCAAGGTCGGGAGAATCAGCGGTAAGCTCGTCCATTTCAACTTCACGCTGACCATTGTTGGCAGTGAATGCCAGTATTTCTTTTTTGTTGAAATCATATACTCCCTTGAAATCCCTTCCGCAGCCGATCGGCCAGTTCATCGGGCAAGTGTGAATACCGAGAACATTTTCGATATCTTCCAGAAGCTCATAGGGACTTTGTGCTTCTCTGTCCATTTTATTAATAAAGGTGAAAATCGGAATGTTTCTCATCACACAGACTTTGAACAGCTTTCTTGTCTGCGCCTCAACACCCTTTGAAGCATCAATTACCATCACAGCGGAGTCCGCCGCCATTAAGGTACGGTAGGTATCCTCTGAAAAGTCCTGGTGACCGGGGGTATCAATGATATTGATACAGTAACCATCATAATTAAACTGCATGACCGACGAGGTCACGGAAATACCTCTTTGCTTTTCGATCTCCATCCAGTCAGACACGGCGTGTTTATCAGTTTTTTTACCTTTTACTGAGCCAGCAAGCTGTATGGTTCCGGTATAGAGCAGGAGCTTTTCGGTGAGGGTTGTTTTACCTGCGTCAGGGTGAGAGATAATAGCAAAGGTTCTTCTTATTTCAATGAGTTCTTTATTTGTATCCGACAAAACAGATTCCTCCAAAACATTTTTATCTCAAATCGCTTATAAATATGCGGTTCACATAATTATTAATTAAAAAAATAACCGCCCTGTTGGACGGCTACTTTAAAGTGTTGGCATCTTCCTATTTTCCCGGGACGTCACCATCCGAGTATCTTCGGCACTATCGAGCTTAACTTCCGTGTTCGGCA
>CACYDD010000131.1 GCA_902773065.1 uncultured Ruminococcus sp.
ATCGTGGAATAAATGCAAATTACCATTTTGACTGATATCGTCTGTAGTTTCATGGTTTTTTACCCACACTTTCTAGGGAAGAGCCTTTTTGATAGATATCCTTTTGTTTATCGTTAAGTGAATTAAAAAAATTCATCGTCCAGTTTGGAGTGTTCTTCCGTGATTTTTTTCGTTTCATCCGACATCATATCTAAGCCGGAGAATTCTAAAGCACGACACAAAGAGGTTGAAACAGGCATAGCCTTTTCTGCATAGTTGTTCGGGTCAAAAATATCTTTCATGTTCATAATGATCTTGTCCTTTCTTTCCGATTTTGGAATTTGAATATAAATGTTATTGTCACCGTTTACATTGTTTTGGTTGTTTCCACTTACAGTGATGAAATATATATTGATTGCGTTCACCTCATTTCTCTCGGCAGTTGTGTGCCGCTGTATTCAAATTGAAAGATTGAGCATAAGTCCTGACATCATATCAGCATAAAAACCGCCTGTAATTGCCTGTACGCTTGCTTTTATCTCGGTAATGCTGTCAATTACCTTGCTGAGTAATGCAGCCACAGTGGCAGGAATATAGCCTGTTTTGTACTGCTTGCTGTCGTTTACGCTTACCAGTACGGCAATAGCGTTGCTGTCGTATGCGTTCTTGCTCTCTCTTATCAAAGTAACCTTTACATCATCAGCGGCATAGCGGCGGAGATGTTCAAGGGCGGTCTGTCTGTCATATTTGCTTACACCTGCAACCTTGACAGCGGCTCTACTCTTAGCGAGTTTCCAAGCCATTCTGAAAGCCTGTGATAGTGTATATCCCTTTTTTCTGAGGTCATTTGCTATTTTACAGATGTTTGAACGATTGAACATATCCTGCACTGCCTTCCGCTGTTTGCGTTTGATTTCCTTTGATGATTTTATTATACACTGTTTAAGTGTATTTGTATATTCGCATAATAAACAATGTTTAAGTGTATATTTTATGCTTTTTGTACACTTGTTAATTGTATTATACTGTGATATAATAAATAGGGGAGGTGTTACTATGTCAGAAAATAAAAACAGCAAAGCAAGAATTGCCGCAAATAACAGATATAACGCTAAAGCATACGATAGAATTAATATAGCTGTACCGAAAGGGCAGAAAGAAGTTATAAAGGCTCACGCTGATACCATAGGCGAAAGTCTTAACGGTTATATCAATCTTGCTATCAATGAGAAAATAGAGCGTGACGGCAGCGGGAACAGTGCCGCTGTCGGTAGAGAGGAGTAATAGACAATGCCGACAATATCAATGTTTTATGGAATACTTATAAGAATGTATTATGAAGATCATAATCCTCCGCATATTCATGCAATATACGGAGATCATCAGGCTTGTTATACATTTGATGGAGAAGTCTTTAAGGGTGAGCTGCCAAAGAAACAGGATAAGCTTGTACAAGCATGGATAGAGATACACAAAGATGATCTTCTTGCAAACTGGAAACTTGCAAGCGACGGTGAGCAGATTTTCAAGATTGAGCCTTTGAAGTAATGGGGGTGTGAGTATGCACAAAGTTATCAGTGTAACACCACAGGAAGATTATAAAATACTTGTAGCATTTGAGAACGGAGAACAGCGGATATATAACGCTGCTCCACTTCTGTGCAAGCCTGTATTCATGTCGCTGAAAGATATAAGCATCTTTAATAAAGCGTATATTGAATATGGAGCTGTTACATGGAAAGATCAGGATGGAAATGAAATAGATATTTGTCCCGATAAAATGTACATGGATAGTGTATCATGTGACGATCTGGAAGCAATATCAGCAGCCCGTCAAGAACTCCAGGCAGGCGAAACAGTAAGCCACAATGCTATTAACTGGGATTGATAAAACAAAACAGCGGCACATTCCCAAAATAGGAGTATGCCGCTGTTTTTGTCTGTGAGCTGCTGTAAGCGTTTATTTTTGAAAACGATAAATTACATATACTGAATAACAAAAAACACCGTACAGGCGAATATAAGCGTTATTACAAATTGTATAAACACCTTATAATTATACAAATAGAAATACACCTTCCACAGCGGCATAATGGAAGGTGCAATATTCATAAACTAAGGTCAATTATTCTTTTGATGTATTTGAAAGTGTCAGAATTATTTGATAAAGATTGTTTTTGGTAAACGATTCTGTCATAAAAATGTAGTATATAAAACCGGATACGCTTTTCGTGGTTTTGAAAGCGTATCCGGTTTTGTTTTTTTATTCAGTTGTATCGGCTGTGCGGATTTTGATGGAGTTGATGACGGGCTGTTTTTTGGTGGCAATCAAGCCGTTATTGTCAATAGGTTCTGCTTCGGAGCAGATCTTGTCAACGATATCCATACCATCCGTTACTTCACCGAAGGCAGCATACTCACCGTCGAGAGAAGATGCATCTTGCTGGACAATGAAAAACTGCGAGCTTGCACTGTTCATGGAGGCGGCACTTCTTGCCATGGAAATTGTGCCTCGTGAATGTTTCAGCGGATTGTCATAGCCGTTGGCACTGAATTCACCATAGATCGTTTCGTCCGAACCGCCTGTGCCGTCGCCGTTGGGGTCTCCGCCCTGCATCATGAACCCTTCGATAATTCTGTGGAATGTCAGGTTATCGTAAAAACCGGAACTTGCAAGCTTTACAAAATTTTCTACTGTGATGGGTGCTGCCTTGCTGTTAAGAGCAACGGTGATCGTGCCGTAATCTTTAATATCAATATCAGCAATATAGTTTTTGTTTATATCAAAGGCGATCGATTCTGTGGAAGCTGATCCGTTTTCGGGATTTTGAGAGGTGTTGTTGTCACCAAGGGACGTGACGATCAGCACAATGATCAATGCAATGACGAGTACAAGTACTGCAACCCCAACTACTGTCATAATAATATTTGTTTTGTCCTGCTTTTTTTCAGCAGTGGATCTGACATCGGTTTTTGTTCTGGGGGAAGGTCCTTTTTTCTTTCTGTTTTTAGCCATGATACATTTCCTTTCTGTCTTTTCTCACTTCCTATATCATAACATATTATTATTTTTATATCAATCAAATAATTCAAATTTAAAATACAAAACTCTCTGATAAAATACTGAAAGTGTG
>CACYDD010000132.1 GCA_902773065.1 uncultured Ruminococcus sp.
GCAGGAAGAAATGGACGCTGCAAGCAAGGAGCTTGACGAGAAGGAATATTCCGCAACAGCAGGCGGCGGAGCAGTTACAGCGGTTGTAAAAGGAAACCTTGAAATTCAGTCCATTGATATCAGCAAGGATGTTGTTGATCCCGAAGATATCGATATGCTCTCAGACCTGATCATTGCCTCAGTTAATGAAGCGATCCGCAAGGCTCGTGACGAAAAGGCAGAAACGATGGATCAGATCTCCGGCGGACTGAATGTTCCGGGCTTGTTCTGATCATGGCACAGTACAGTGTAGCCGCTCTTGAAAGGCTTATTGAGCAGTTTGAGCGTTTACCGGGTATCGGACATAAAACAGCCGTAAGGCTTGCTTACTATGTTCTTTCCATGAAGGAAACAGAAGCACAGAAATTTTCTGATGCGATCATGGATGCCCATAAAAAAATACATTACTGTAAAATCTGCTGTAACCTTACTGATAATGAGATTTGTTCTGTATGCAGTGATGAAAAAAGAGACCGTTCCACTATCTGTGTGGTTCAGGATCCGAAGGATGTTGTTGCATTTGAAAAAACCAGAGAATTCAATGCTACCTACCATGTCCTGCACGGACTCCTCTCCCCTCTTACAGGAAGTACACCCGATATGCTGCATACCAAGGAGCTTCTTGCCCGGCTGAACAATGATGAAGTCAAAGAAGTCATCATGGCAACCGACGGCACTGTTGAGGGAGAAGCAACGGCAATGTATTTCAGTAAACTGATCAAGCCCTTAGGGGTCAAGGTCACAAGACTTGCTTACGGTATCCCTGT
The DNA here is from genome assembly GCA_902773065.1 of uncultured Ruminococcus sp. Lineage (GTDB taxonomy): Bacteria > Bacillota > Clostridia > Oscillospirales > Acutalibacteraceae > UBA1213. The sequence continues at coordinate 807 of CACYDD010000132.1, forward strand.
AGGCGCAGATCTGCAATACGCAGACGAAGTCACACTTTCAAGATCTCTTGAAGGTCGGATAGAATTATAACGGGAGGAAAGCTTTCATGGCAAAAAAAGTCGCTGATAATACGATCGCACAAAATAAAAAAGCATATCATGATTATTTTGTCATTGAAAGCTACGAAACCGGAATTGAACTTTGCGGCACAGAGGTAAAATCCCTGCGTCAGGGCAGAGTGAATTTAAAGGACGCATGGTGTACCATTGAGGACGGCGAACTCTGGGTAAAAGGGATGCACATCAGCCCTTATGAACAGGGCAATATTTTCAACCGTGACCCTATGCGTGTGCGCCGCCTTTTGATGCACAAACGTGAGATTATGCGCCTTTTCGGTACAGTAAAACAGGAAGGCTATTCCCTGATCCCCCTTGCATTGTATTTCAAAGGTTCAGGAGTAAAGCTGAAACTCGGTCTTTGCAAGGGTAAAAAACTGTATGACAAACGTAACGATATGGCAGCAAAAGCTGCTAAGCGTGACATTGAAAGAGCGATCAAACAAAAAAACCGTTAGATGATTTGTTATAAACTGTATCCATGCTGAAATTTTCCATTCAGAATCAACTAACCCTTGTCATTCATTATGCATTATGCATTGTGAATTATGCATTATATAAGGGGGCGTAATGGTTTCGACGGGGAGTGTGAGCATCGGCAAGCGAGCGGTGGCATTACGGAACCACCATAAAAGCCGTAAATTTTAAATAATAAACGACAACAATAAAACTGTTGCCCTTGCCGCTTAATTAGGCAAGCGTTCGTTTCCGGAGGACCACGGCCGGAAATGGGCGTCGATCAGTGGTGAACGTGAACAGGAGTTCGGCTCGGCTTCTGTCATGACTCTGAGCCTACCGAAGCGCAAAGCCTGTTTGTCGGCGTTGCGACGGGGGAATCTTAAATGACAAACTGCGCTCGGAGAAAACCGTTGTAAGTGCTTTTCGGACAGGGGTTCGATTCCCCTCGCCTCCACCAGCGGCGAGCCGCCGCACCCAATATCGCGTTTGACTTTTGTCAGACGCGATAATTTTTTGCCGGACTTCATCAGCCCGGCAATTCGTTTTTATTATGGTATAAAGCTATAATATTAAATTTTCTGTTTTATTAAAATGAGCTTTCAATCATTTCATCCGGCATAGGCAGATTCTATATATCATCCTCAATATCCTTGATTTTCTTTACCGGTACTCCGCCCACAACGAAATTAATCAGTCATACATCAAATTCCTCTTTCAGCTCCATCATTCCACGAATTTCAGCATGACCATTTTCAAGATAGAACAAGCCCATCTCCCAGCCGTTCTTGTCGTACATCTCCATGATCTGAGGCATGATCTGACGAACCTTTGCTATAAGAGCCTCGTCCTTTACAATTCTGACCTCTCCGTCATAGCCGAAGAAACTCACTTCCGTTAACGGCGAGAATTTCAACCCTGGGGTTTGCTGTCAGCTGTTTGAACACATTTTTGAATGTTCCGCAGCCAAAATAGAGTTTATCATCCGACAGCATATGAAAGCCGAAAGGACGACCTTTTGGCTGATCACCATCTGTGGTGAGAAAATAGAATGTTTTAGCATTGTCCAGAAATTCGCATACTTTCGCTGTATTTGACATTATCATATTCTCCTTGTAAATTATCAATTATAGAGATGCAGTAAAGATATTGGCTATATCCTGTTCCTTCAGCGGTACCCACGCATTCTCCAGACCTTCGTTTTCTGCCACATGATGTGCCATTTCACCAATGCGGCTCTCGTCTATGCCGACATCTCTCAGGTGCATCGGAATACCTATTGACTCAAAGAAACGATAAGTCGCATCAACCGTCTGCTCAGCAATATCGAACTTATCCTGATCAGCATTGATACCGAAAACATTCACACCATATTTAACAAACCGATCTACTGTACGCTCATTCAAAATATGCTTCATCCATCTCGGCGTAATGATCGCAAGTCCCTCGCCATGGGTGATGTCATAGTAAGCAGAAAGTGCATGCTCCATTCCGTGGCAAGGCCAGCCTGAATAACTGTTTCCGAGAGAATAGATCGCATTGCAGCCGTATGTGCAGTCAAGCATCATTTCTGCTCTTGCGGTATAATCCTCCGGGTTTTCAAGACATTTTTTGGCATTCACCATCAGACTCTTCAATCCTGCTTCCATAAAACCGTCATTCTGGAGCGTTGAATCTTCACAGAAATACTGCTCCATGATATGGTTCATCGCATCGGCACATCCCGCAGCCGTCTGTTTTTTGGATACGGTAAACGTATAGGTCGGGTCGAGGAATGACACCGCCGGATAGAGGTGCGGATCCATGTAGCCGATCTTGTCGTTGGTTTCGGTTCTTGAAATCACACCGCCGCAGTCATATTCACTGCCGGTCGCCGCAAGCGTAATAATGTCAACAATCGGCAATGCCGCCTGTGCCTTTACCTTGTAAGAGATCAGATCCCAGGGATCGCCGTCATACTTTGCTCCTGCAGCAATGGCCTTGGAGCAGTCAAGAACACTTCCGCCGCCAACTGCAAGAATCACATCAATATGGTTTTCCTTGCAGATCTTAACACCGTCCAGTACACTCGGATCATATTTGGGGTTGGGCTGAATACCGGACAGTTCGTATATTTCCCAGTCTGCCAAAAGCTCCCTGACCCTGTCATAAAGACCGAGTTTCTTTATGCTTCCGCCGCCATAAGTGAGAAGCACTTTTTTGCCGTACTTACTCATCACCTCCGGCAATTCAGAGATGACTCCTTCACCAAAAATAAGTCTTGTGGGTGTCATGTAATCAAAATTCTGCATAATTTTTTCCTCCATAATAATATAATACTATAAATGAGCAAATCCATAACAGCTTGCACATATTTTAAGCCTTGGATTCCGTCCCTGAATCCAGAATGTTCGATAGATCGTTTGTGCATTATCACAAAGATTTAAAAATTGCTCATTTACAGTTTATTCTTTATTATTTAAGCCCCTCTACGTCAATAGAGAGGCCGTTTCTGTCAACAGGTATCAAAAAAGATATCACTCGAAACGCGGTGATAAATTTGAACTCTCGAAAAAAAGCGACCGCAAGGGAGCGAATACGCGAATCGTCCCTTGCGGTCACACACTGGCGGAGAGTGAGGGATTCGAACCCTCGAAACGGGGTTAGCGTTTACACGATTTCCAATCGTGCTCCTTCGGCCAGCTCGGACAA
>CACYDD010000133.1 GCA_902773065.1 uncultured Ruminococcus sp.
AAGGGAAATTTCGGACAGACGCAAGGAAATGCAGCGTCAGGAAAGACGCATTCAGCAGAAAGAAGAAACTGTTGAAAGAAAGCTTGACGGTCTGGAGAAAAAAGAAGAAGCGGTCGCTCAGAAGAATAAGGCTGCCGAAAGCAGACTTGCGGAGGCAGAAAAACTAAAGCAGAGCGAATTTGAAATGCTCGAAAAGATTTCAGGTCTGACAGCAGAACAGGCAAAAGCATATATTATCAATAACCTTGATAATGAGCTGACGCACGAAAAGGCTGTCAAGATCATGGAATTTGAACAGAAAACAAGAGATGAATCGGAAAAGACAGCAAGAGAGATCATTTCTCTGGCAATTCAGAGAGTGGCTGCCGATCATGTAAGCGAATCAACGGTATCGGTCGTTCCGCTGCCAAGTGACGAGATGAAGGGTCGTATCATCGGCCGTGAGGGACGAAATATCAGAGCGATCGAAACGATAACAGGTGTCGATCTGATCATAGACGATACGCCCGAGGCAATAACACTTTCATGTTTTGAACCTGTAAAAAGAGAAATTGCAAGAGTCATGCTTGAAAAGCTGATTTCGGACGGAAGAATTCATCCGGCACGTATTGAGGAAATGTATGAAAAGGCACGCCGTGAGGTGGAGTCGATGATCAAGTCTGAAGGCGAAAGAGCAATCATCGAAGCTGGTATCAACGGTATCCACCCCGAGCTTGTCAAGCTTCTGGGACGGCTTCACTTCCGTACAAGCTATGGTCAGAATGTGCTTGACCATTCGCTGGAAGTGGCTTACCTCTGCGGCATGATGGCTTCCGAACTCGGACTTGAACCAACTATGGCAAGGAGAGCAGGTCTTTTGCATGATATCGGCAAGGCACTTGACCACGAGATCGAAGGTTCCCATATTGAGATCGGTGTGGATGTTGCCCGTAAATACAAAGAGAGCGAGATCGTGGTTCATGCCATTCATGCTCACCACGGGGATGTCGAAGCAAAAACGATCATTGCCTGCCTGGTTCAGGCTGCCGATGCGATCTCGGCGGCAAGACCCGGTGCAAGAAGAGAAAATATCGAAAACTATATCAAGCGTCTTGAAAAGCTGGAAGAAGTCGCCTCCTCCTTTGAAGGAGTCGAAAGAAGCTTTGCGATTCAGGCAGGACGTGAGGTACGCATTATCGTTAAGCCTGAGATCATCAAGGATGATGAAATGGTACTGCTTGCGAGAGATATCTGCAAAAAGATCGAAGAAGAGGTGGAATACCCCGGACAGATCAAAGTCAATATCATCCGCGAAAGCAGAGCAATCGAATATGCAAAATAAATATCAGCGGAGACTCTTTGGAGTCTCCGTTTTATTGTCCCCCTTGAAAAAATCTGAAACGCGGCATTAAAATTTGTGTAAGGTAAGAACCTGAGTGCGAAATAGGTGTAGGAGGCTCGCCGGCACCGGCACATTTTTCGATAAATTTCATATTATGTTGGTATAATACGAAAAGGAGGATTCTATTATGCCTGATAATATGATGGGTACAGAATATGAAAGCCGCTTCCGCTGCGATGATGTCAAAGAATCTGTGTGTATCAATGCACCGAGGATCTATGATTCCTGCTCGGATAAGGACTGCCTTGAAGATCTGCCTGTTCTGCTGACAAAACCCGGTCAGTGTCTGATCGATAAGGCGACAAGTGTAAGACTGAATAATGTCAATGTGTGCAATGTTGCAGTCAGTCTCCAGCCTGTGCCGTTCCACAACGGTTTTTATGCGGTGGATATGACATTCTATTTCGATGTCTGCCTTGATGCGTTTATGGCACCAAATGCTTTGCCGATGCCCGTAAAGGGTCTTGCGGTATTTTCCAAGAGAGCAGTACTGTTCGGCAGCGAGGGTAGTGTTAAGATCTATACATCCGACTGCCCCGATGCACCCGAAGCACTCAGCACGCCGTCTCAGAACTGCCCGAAGGCTGTCGTGCAGGTAGCCGAACCAATCGCACTTTCCGCTAAGCTTTCGGAACGAAGAGGCCCCTGCCCCATGCCGCCGTTCCGAATTCCAGAAAGTATCATGAGACGTTACGGCGGAGAATTCGTACAAAGTGAATCCAACAAAGAGGTTCTGGTATCTATAGGTATGTTTACCATTGTTCAGCTGGAAAGGAATGTTCAGATGTTAATTCCTGCATTTGATTTCTGCATTCCGAAAAAGGAATGCACGGCAAGCTCCGAAGACCCGTGCGAGCTGTTCAGCACCATCGATTTCCCGACAAGTGAATTCTTCCCTGCCGACAACCCGTCTGACAAAAGAAAACACAACTGCGGAGAATAGATAAATGTAAAGAATCATGTATAAAACATATGACAGTGACCGGTTCGTGAAAACGAACCGGTCTGAATTTTTCTGTCAGTCAGCTAAGAATTCCAATACCATTGCCCCCTGAATCCTGTTTCAAAATTGTGCTATATTTGCTGATATCAGGCATATTTTGTAACAAAAAGATGAATTATAAGTAAAAATTTATAAAAATGTTTTAATTTAATAAAAAAATTATTGACATTATGACAAAATAAATTTAAAATATTAATGTACCAAAACTTTAATATTTTGTAAAATTAAAACAGACAGGATGATTATCGGACTATGAAAATACTGGCAATCGGTGATGTCGTCGGCTCGATCGGATGCAGATTCCTCAGAGACAAGCTCCCGGCACTAAAAAAAGAAGAAGGAATTGATATGGTTATTGCCAACGGCGAGAATTCTGCCGACGGAAACGGCATCACGCCCTCGGCGGCTGAATTTCTTTTTGCAAGCGGCGTAGATGTGATCACAGGCGGCAACCATAGTTTCAGAAGAAGGGAAAGCTATGACCTGTACGATGAATCGCCGTTTCTGCTCAGACCAGCCAATTTCCCCGAGGGAACGACCCCCGGAAAGGGATATACCGTCTATGATTTCGGACGGGTACAGGTCGGTGTAATTAATCTGATGGGCTGTATGTATCTTGAAAGTCTTGACGATCCCTATACAGTCGTTGATCGGCTGATCAAAAAACTGGATACGAAGATTTGCATTGTGGATTTTCATGCTGAGGCAACGGCAGAAAAACTGGCACTCGCCTATTATCTTGACGGAAGAGTGTCCGCTCTGTTCGGAACTCATACTCATGTTCAGACAGCAGATGAACAGATCCTGGAAAACGGTACAGGGTATATTACCGATGTCGGAATGACAGGTCCTGTGAGGTCTGTTTTGGGCGTACAGCCCGAGCTTGCGATTAAAAAATTCAGGGATAAGCTTCCTGTGAGATTCGATTTAGCAGATGGGAAATGCAAAATGAATTGTATCCTGTTTGAGATTGACAACAAAAATGGTAAGACAATTTCTCTGAAACGTATGGAAATTCGTTAAAAAATTGTAAATATTGTACAAATGTTGATAAAACTATTGCAAATTTTGATATTTTTGTATATTATAGTAATATGTGATAATTCCTGATCAGCAAATTGTCAAAAAGGAAAGCAGTGTTATTTTATAAGGAGGAAAAATGAAAATGGAAATATTAAAGGTATCGTCAAAATCCTCACCTAATTCCGTAGCAGGAGCCATTGCAGGCGTAATAAGGGATTACGGGTGTGTTGAGGTGCAGGCAGTGGGTGCAGGAGCAACCAATCAGGCTCTCAAATCTGTCGCTGTGGCAAGAGGTTATCTTGCTCCGATGGGAATTGATCTGGTTTGTATCCCTGCCTTTACCAGCATTGAAATTGAAGGCGTTGAACGCACAGCCATTAAACTAATCGTTGAAATCAGATAATAATACTATACATATTAATTAAATGAAGGAAGTGCTATAACATGATAAACGGAGCAGGTTTCAGAAACGCACTCATCTCGGGTGCCAACAACATCACATCACACAAATCAGAGATCAACGCATTGAATATTTTTCCGGTTCCCGACGGTGATACCGGAACAAATATGTCCATGACGATTGAAGCGGCGGCACGTACTTTGGAAAATGTCGAGTCAAAAAGCATTGCCGAAAATGCTTCTGTGGCGGCTTCTGCTATGCTGAAAGGCGCAAGAGGAAACTCCGGCGTGATCCTTTCTCTTTTATTCAGAGGCATTGCAAACGGTCTGAAGGATAAAGAGGAAGCCGACGGCAAGGCATTGGTTTCTGCTTTTCATGTCGGCGTAGAAATGGCATATAAGGCTGTTATGAACCCGACAGAGGGTACGATCCTTACGGTGGCAAGAATGGCATTTGATGCCGGCAGAGCGGCAGCTGAGACAGAAAACGACCCTGTTATCGTTTTCAGTGCCTTTTGCAATGCAGCACACGATGCACTTGAAAAAACACCCGAAATGCTCCCTGTGCTGAAAAAGGCAGGCGTTGTTGATGCTGGCGGAAAGGGTCTCTGCATGATTCTTGACGGTATGCTTTCCCTGCTGAAAGACGGTCAGATGATTCAGGCAGAAGAGCAGGCGGAGGAAACTGCCACAGGTGTTCAGGCTCAGATCGCGGCAAGCGATGAGTTTTTCAGAAATGCTGCGGCTGAATTCGATGCGGATATCCGGTTTACATACTGCACAGAGTTTATCATAGGCAAGGCAGAAGAGCTTTCCAAAAGTCCTCTTGAGCTGAAATCTTTCCTGGAAACGATCGGTGACTGTGTTGTGGTTGCCGAGGACGAAGATATTATCAAGGTACACGTTCACACGGAAAATCCGGGCAAGGCACTGGAAGAAGCCATTACTTTCGGACAGCTTCTGACAGTAAAAGTCGAAAACATGAAGGAGCAGCACAAAAAAGCTGCTGAACAATATGAAAAAGAAAAAGCAGCCGCAGAGGCTGCCAAGCAAAAGCAGGAGGAATTAAAGCCTGCCGCACCTGAACAGGAAGCCGGTTTTGTTGCTGTAGCAAGCGGCGAAGGACTCATTTCCGTATTCAAGGATCTCGGCTGTGACCACGTTGTCAGCGGGGGTCAGAGTATGAATCCCAGTACGGAGGATATTCTTGAAGCGGTTCTGGCTACTCCGGCAAAAACAGTATTTGTTCTGCCGAACAATAAAAATATTATCTTAGCCGCAGAACAGGTTGTTCCGCTTGTGACAGACAGAGAAGTCATTATCATCC
>CACYDD010000134.1 GCA_902773065.1 uncultured Ruminococcus sp.
AATAGTATACATCATTAGACAAGCGCGGACAAATGCTATATTATAAGATATACAGGACAGGAGAGAAAAAATGAAAAAGAAAAAATCCAATCAGATACTGCTTGTGCTGTTACTGATGGTGGCGCTTGTATTCGCACTTGTCACGATCATAACTGCAAGAAGCACCTATAATAAGAAGGTCGCAGCGGAAAATATCACAGAACCTGATTTCAATGCAATGGCGGAATTCAGCAATGAAAATTCAAAAGCTGTTTTAAAAGCATTAAAATCCGGAAGTGCAGATAAGCTCGGAAGCCTCATGATCGATCCGAAAGGAGCAGAAAATGTGACCGGTTTTACAAGCTGGGCTGATGCAGATCTTGAAAATGCAGTCTCTTTGGGTGCAGGCAGCTTTTCTGCTGCACCGGACGAAAAGGGAATGATGGATATATGTGAAAGATTCATAGTTCCCGTTGGAGAGCAGAAATACGTTGTTTATATCGAGACGCTCACTTCAAGACACGGAATGAAGAATGAGGGCGTAAAAGTGGTCGGAGCTACCACGTATGAGCATTTTGACCAGCTGGATTACGCCTGGAACGGTGAGCAGGACGACAGCAGTGCGGTCGCAGGCGAAACATTCGTGACAAATAAATAAAACTTAATATTAAGGTTTACATATGTAGATTGACGCTTGCTTATCCTTCAGGTTAAATGGAAATGGCGGACTCTGCGTCCTGCCAGAAACCGGAGAAATCTGACAGAAGGGCGGCAACGGATATGAAATCTGCAACAACCGGGAGAGTAAAACGGACATTGATAGCTCTGCTTTTGATGTTCGTTATTTCTTTTGCATCAGTTTTTGCTGAAACTGAGTCACAGACAGAGAGCGCAGGGGACACTGCCAGGACGGATGTCACAGCTGAGACCGGAGACACAGGGCAGGCTGCGGAGACGCAGCAGAATGTTCCTGCGGCAGCAGAACAGACACCGGCTCCTGTGGCAGCAGAACAGGCACCGGCCCCTGTGATAGCAGAACAGGCACCGGTTCCTGCGCCGAATACAAGGATCATCAGGAAGGGCAGATACTATTACTACCGGTATACGAACGGAAAGATCCGTAAGAAAGCAGGCTTCGTTACTGTTGACGGATATAGGTATTACATCAGAAAAGGCGGAAAGATCACAACCGGCAAGGCCTTCAAGATAAAGAAAAAATATTACCGTGCCAATAAATACGGCGTTATTATGACAGGTGTGTACAGCTGGAAGGGGAAGCTATACTATTCATCCGCAGCCGGAGTACAGAAGACAAAGGCAGGCTTTGTGAACTGGAACGGCAACAGCTATTATGTGAAAAAAGGCGGAAAGCTTGCTGTCAATGAAGGATTCTCTGTAAATAACATACCTTACGGGGCTGACTGGACAGGCTGCGCAACGATGCTCGAAATACCTGATGGTGACGGCAGTCCTGTAGTACAGGTAGCCAAGGCACAGGTCGGAATAATGACCGGAAAGACATACTGGGTCTGGTACTTCAAGACAAAATTCAAAAATACCGACCGCACCCCTTGGTGCGGGGCCTTCGTTGCATGGTGCTACAATGCAGCCGGGCAGTATGACAGGATCACGGTTGCAACAAAGTTCGGCAATTTAGGATATGTACCAAGCTATTCCAGATACGCGGACAGTTACGGTAAATGGATCAACAGGGCAGACGCTAAAGGCGGAGATATCATTATATTCGGCAGAAATACGCATGTGGGTCTGGTTGAAGGTATCACCGGAGAATATATCATTACAATTGAAGGCAATGCAGGTCCGACAGCCGTGATAGGAAGCGGAAAGCCCGGTGCAGTTGTCCGCAATGTATACAGGATAGACAGCAAAAAGATAAAAGGAATCATACGTCCGGACTGACGGGATGGAAGAAATAAGACAGCTTATGTGATTATTCCTGCAGAACAGGGATGATTAGTGGTAAAATAAACTGATAGGATAGCAGGGACAAGCCGGAGGGAACAGCATGTTCAGAAAATTCAGAGAAAGCCCATATGCAAAAGCGGCGTTTCTGATACTTGTATGCGGTGGCTTGCTGATCATATTCAATAACTGGATCACCAAAAACCGCATATCTATCGGCTTTGAGAATATAAACAATACACTCGCGCCTATATATATAGGCGGTATTCTTGCGTTCATTCTTTGCCCTGTGTATAACGCCTGCGTAAAGTGGTGCTATAAGCATATGCTTGAAGGAGCAAAGAAAAAAGGCTATTCCATCGGAGCTATGCTTGTGCAGAATGATGGTGACTTGGTTGTAGATAAGCAGGAGCGGCGTACGATACTCGCTGCTGCAAGAGCTGTAGCATCATTGGTTTGCGTTATAGTGGTAGTGGGCCTGGCAGGCCTGTTTGTTTACTTTGTGGTCCCGCAGCTGGTTGCGAGTGCGGTCAATCTGGTCAGCACCATGCCTCAGAGACTGACATCTTTTTCAAACTGGTGCAACATCCATCTG
>CACYDD010000135.1 GCA_902773065.1 uncultured Ruminococcus sp.
GTCCTATGTAGAAAAAACGATCCGGGATGCAGGCAATATTCCGATCGATACCGTTCTTCTTGTCGGCGGATCATCATTCATGCCGATGATCAAAAATGCCGTAGAACAAAGATTCCCGGGTATCGTACAGTTTGAAGACCCGAATCATGCTGTAGCAAAGGGTGCAGCTGTTTATTCCAGTATTCTTGTGGAATCCGTAAAAGCGGAAAGTCCTGATAAGGAAACAGCAAGCAGCAGCGGAGCAGCCATCTCTGTACTGAACCCTATTGAAGTTGTTGACAGAACACCGCGTTCTTTCGGTCCGGGTGTACTCGACGAGAAAAATGAATATATCATCGATAATCTTATCAAGATCAATTCTGAAATGCCTGTTGAGGAAACACGCTCCTATTATGCACCGAAGGATAATATCCCGGCAGTAGAACTGAGAGCTTTTGAAAATATGAATGTCGGTGACAGAGTGACTCCTTGTAGTGATATGGAAGGAAAAGAACAGTATTCTGACCCTGCCGATAAGGTAAAGTGTATCGGAACACTTCACATTGATCTGCCGGCTGGAACACCGAAGGGAACAGAATTCAAGGTTACCTTCCGCGTTGAAAACAGAGAGATCTATATTGAAGCAGTTAATGTCAGCACAGGCGAACCTTTCAGCACGAAGATCCGGATCGGTACGGATGTTGATGTTGAGAACAGCGTTGTCAACCAGATCGCGATCAGATCCGAAACTGAAGACTAATACAGCGGTGTCATTATGGGAATCAAAGTAGGAATCGATTTAGGTACAACATTTTCTGCCGTTGCCGTTTATAATGAACGCAGCGGCAGACCTGAAATTATCAAAAATATCTGCGGAGAAAATACCACTCCCTCTGTGATACAATTTACCGATGACGGAGAGATCATTGTAGGAACAGAAGCCAAAGAAGCTTTTGAAAGCGGCGAGGATGGCTGTGTATCAGTATTTAAACGAAAAATGGGCGACGCTTCTCCCTACTGCACCTTTTACGGCAACAGCTATACAGCCGAGGATCTTTCCGCGATCCTTCTCGGCTATTTAAAAGAATCTGCCGAACAGGTCACAGGACAGACAATAGATGAAGCTGTCGTTACCGTTCCTGCCTATTTCTATCAGCAGGAACGTGCCGCAACCATGAAGGCAGCAAAAAGAGCCGGTCTGAATGTCAGACAGATCATCAACGAACCTGTTGCCGCTGCACTGACCTATGCTGTCAGTCATTGGCGTGAAAATGCCAGAATTATGGTTTATGACCTCGGCGGAGGTACGTTTGATGTAACCATGGTACAAATGCAAGAATATGGTGTCATGAGATCACTGGAAACAACAGGAAATCATATTCTCGGCGGCAAGGACTGGGACGAAGAATTGGTAAAGCTGATTTGTGATAAAATATTCTCCGAAACCAATACCGATATCAGTGACCTCCCTGATGTTTACAGAACCGTAGCACGTCAGGCGGAAAATATCAAAAAGAAGCTGACAACCTATGCAAGTACTTCTTTAAATATCCGTCTGCCTGATTACGGCTATTATACTGTCACAATTACCGTAGAGGAATTCAACAGCTGTACACGCCCACTCCTGGAACGCACTGGAAATCTGTGTCAGAATCTTCTGAACGGTCTGAACATGAAATGGGATGAAGTGACCGATATCCTTCTGGTGGGCGGCTCGACAAAAATGAAACAAGTGCCTGCCTATCTGAAAGAGATCAGCGGACATATACCGCTGTGTCATGTCAACCCGGATGAAGCAGTTGCCACAGGGGCGGCAATACAAGTACATCTGCCGATGCCCGAATATCTGGTAACGACCGTCAGCTCTTTCGCAAACGAATTCGGCAGTCGTTTTAAATTCAATACAAAGCCGCCTGCACCGTTACAAATCGGACAAGAATGTATTCTTGATAATGCACTGTCCGTCAGACCCTCTGATATCGTTGCTCATGCAATGGGAATTATTGCGGTAAATGATGACGGTACACAGTATATCAACAAAACAATCATTCCTGCCAATCAGCAGATTCCCTGCAAATGCGCGGAAGCTTTTCATTTCTATACCACTGAAAAGGGCAAAAACGAAATGGAAATATTCGTTCTGCAAGGAACAGCCGCTCCTCTGGAATGTAATATTATCGGAAAATATGTTGTATCGGGAATCCGGCATAACAAATATGATAATCCGACAACTGTCAGAATCCAATACAGCTATGATGTCAACGGAATGATCCATGTTCAGGCAAGACAGGGTGACAGTACCGATGATCTTCCGATTATTGAAAAGCCCGTTGATGAGGATATGAGCAAATACGGAAAGCCTGTCGTTCCCGAAGAAACAGGAGAAAGCATTTATGAACCTGTTTCCCTCATTATGGCACTGGATGTTTCGGGAAGTATGAACGGCTCACCGATCCGCAATGCCAAAAAAGCAATGTGTAAGTTTGTTGATCAGTTAAGCATCTACCAGGGAGCAGTCAAGATCGGAATCATGGTCGTATCGGATGAGACAATGGAATGCCAGGCACTGACAGATGATTTTGATGCCTGCAAAAAAGCGATTAAGGATATCAGAGCAGAAATGACAGGTATCAACAATTTCTGGCATCCGTTTTATAAAATCAATGATTCATTTGAAAACGTAAACGGCAAAAAATATGCGGTTGTTCTTGCGGACGGTGTATGGATGAATCCGCAGCGTGCGATTGAAGCGGCAAGACTTTGTCATGACAACGGTATCGATGTGATTGGAATGGGCTTCGGAGATGCGGATGAAAAATTCCTGAAAGCGATCACTTCAGGAAGTATTGACTCCATCATGCTCGGCGAAAGCAGAGAGCTTGAAAAAGGCTTCGGTACAATCGCTCAGGAAATCAGCAATATCAACAGTCTGCAAATTCAAAAAGGAAAAACGAAGCAGGAAACCTCCACATATACCTGGGAAGCAGCCGGTGAACTGAAAATTTCAAAATTTTAACTTACATAATATTTTCCTGTAAAGAAAGTACTTCCCTGTACTATAATTCCACTCTTCACTCTCCACACTCAGATAATAATGAAAGGTTTGTTTTAAATTGGAAAGAAAAAATTATTTTGAAATATTGAAAATCCCTTTTGATCCTCCCGATCCGCCTCAGGTAATCAAAAAAAAGCTGAGCGAGTGGAAAAGAGAAAAGGAAGAACAAAAAAATAACAGCGGCAATCAGAGTGAGATCAACAAACTGCTTTCGATGTATGACGATATGGAAAATGTTTTGCTGACACCGGCCTCCCGTCAGAAGGAAGCAGCCGAAATTAAGGAAGTGCGTGTTCAGCAGCTCCATCAGCTGCTGAAAATCATGCTTTCCGGAACAGGAAAAACCAGCACTCCCGAAGTGACAACGGCTCAGATGAGAAATGTCGGAAACCATCTCGGTTTGCAGCTTGAAACCGTGAAAAATGTCTATCTTGAAAACGGTTACCAGATCCAGACTCCGTCAACATCGGTCAGAATGAATGATTATTTTCTTCAGCCGACGATTTTTAACGGCATCGAAGAATATATTGTCAAATTAAAAAATACCGAAACGCCGAAATATCCGTGGACTTCCAGTGTGGGAGATCTGTTTGATCTGTTATGCTTTTTTGACGGCAGAGGAATCAACGAAAGACATCTTTACAGAAATAAATTTACCGATGAATTGTGCAAGCTTGCCAAAACATTTTCGGTTGAAACGGCAACCGATACCAGCAGTCTCGGTCATATTTTCGGTCAGCTGTTTTCCAAAGCAACAACACAGGTTTTCAATAATGAAAAAAACCGTAAAAAATATGAAAACTCATTGGAAAAAGCAAAACACAAGGACTTTTTCGATCTTCTGCTTTCTGCTCCCGATGTCTTTAAAAAAGACCCGTATTTTGCAGAATCCGCTATCAGTAAAATTCAGACCTTCTTCCCCGACCGTGAACTTGCTCTGGCTGTTTACAACAGCGAAACAAAAAGCATGAACGACCCTTATGAACCGACCGAAGCGTATGTCTATGTGACCTGTCCGTATTGCAAAACCATTTCAAAATTCAAAACACGCGAAGAAGCACAAAATGCTCAATGCCCTGTTTGCAGCAGCAGTCTTTATATCAACTGTCCCAACCCGAAATGTCATAAGAAAATTCCTGCTACCTCTGAGCAATGCTCCTGCGGATTTTCAATCATCGAATACAAGTATTACAATGATTATTGTAATTTCGCCAGACAGGCTGTTAAAGCAATGGATTTTCAGGAGGCAGAACGGCAGCTTCTCAATGCCAGAAGAGCCAATCCCTATGCCAATGATCTTGTCTCTTTGGAAAATCTGATCTCCTCACAGCGCAAACAATATGAAAAGCCTATCAGTGAACTCCAGAATCTGATCGACAGACAATGCTATTTTGAGGCGAGAAGAAAAATTTACAGTATTCAGAGTACCACGCCTGATCTGAATCTTTCCGGTCAGAGAAAAATGATAGAGAGTAAAATTGCAGAAGCAGAAAAAATGATGCCCCATGCGGTGACAGATCAGAGAGTAAAGGCAAATCAGTGTATCAATGTGACAAATATCGTTAAGGATTATCAGCCTGCGATCGAAATCATACAATCTGTCCCCCCTCTCCCTCCGTCTGCACTGAAAGCCACCCTGAAAAACAGTCTGACCGGAACAGTGGGTGTACTCAGCTGGCAGTCATCACAGGATCTCGGTGTTACATATACCGTGATCAGAAAGGAAAACGTTGTACCCATAAGCCCCGATGACGGAACAGAACTGGTAAAGGATCTTTCCGATACAAGATTTGAGGACCGCACAATTCAGGCAGGTATCAGTTACGGCTATGCTGTTTTTGCCTGCCGCTATGGTACCTATTCTTCCTCGGCCGCAACCTATACACTCGAAACCGTTATGGAGCTTGATATCAGATTCTTTTCGGCAGATGCTCAAAACGGAAACTGCCTGCTGTCATGGACCTTGCCGACAAACTGCAAAGGGGTCCGTATTCTGAGAAGTGAAGGCGGAATCCCGTCATTTATCCCCGATTCCAAAAGCCGTATTGTCTGCGACAAGGCACTAAGAAGCTTTGAAGATACCGGTCTGAGCAATAATATCTCCTACATATACAGGCTGCAGTGTATTTATGAATTCGGCGGTATGCTGAAATACAGCAGCGGCATCCTGACTGACCCCATCATTCCTGAAGAACCGCCCTGTATTCTTCAAAACATTACGGCAAAATTCATGAATCAGACCGTTACTGTCAGCTGGCAGGAGTCACGTAAAAAAACGGACTGTATTTATATCAGAAAAATCAAAGAGGATTTCGACAACAGCATGATCGGTAAGATTTTGCCGACAAAAGAACTGAATTCCATGCTTGATACCAAAGTGCTTGCCTCGGCTTACAGCAACAACAAAAAATGTAATTTCCGTCTTAATAACGGCGAATCAGTAAAAATCGCCGTTGTATCAGAATCAGGTTCAAACAGTATTATCTCGGATGTATGCCATATTTCGGGCGTTGCACCGTGCGAGATCGATAAGGAACAGACAGAAGTGGAAAGCAACAGTCTGAAAGTGACTCTTAAAAGCCTTCCGGCCGGTCTTTCCATGATTCACTATATTCTTACCGAAAAAAAAGACAGGCTTGTATGGGGGACGGAAGAGGATGTCAAAAACGGCCGCTCGTGCAGAGTCAGCCTTGATGAATACAAACGAAACGGCAACAAACTGATCATTCAGAAGATCCCTGAAAAAGAGCTTTGCTTTACAGTGATCGGTGAATATAACATCAATGACAGCAAGGTCTATGCTCCGCCCTCTAACATAAAAATAAACAACAAACCCAAAATTGAGATCCGATACAATATTATCTGGAACAAACTTGACTTAGTAATCAATAATATGAACAAGAAAGATATTGTTGACCTGAAAAATATGCTGGATCAAATGAACGGACCTTGTCTTATCATCGAATGTGATGATAACTGTTTGCCGGAATTGTATCTTACCTGTCTGAAAAGCGGAGGACTTCCCTGGAGCTTTTCTGATAATGACCTGCAGATCCTCTATACGTTCCCTGAAAGAAATCTGACAGGAAACAGTGTCACAATACCGCTGACAGACTTTAATCAATTTAACCTTCAGAAAGGAACGGTTCTCAGGATGATGATGAGCGATGAAGATATGCTTGAGTATATACCGGTTCCTATGGATGTACCCCATCTGAAAGTACCCTAAGGAGGAAATTTTTGTGTCTTACTTTTTTAAAAGTATTTTATGCCCCTATTGTCTGAACCAACTGAATAAAAAAGATATCGGATATGTTTGTCCGAATGACCCGAGCCAGAATCTGCCGCAGACCTGGATAGATAATTTGTTTGAACGCAATCCGATTTGTAATTGCCAAGAATGTAACGGCAGAGTTGCTAATGTGATCTGCAACAAATGCAAATCAATTCTGCCCAACGGTATCCTCGATTACAAGAAATATATGCGATTCAGTATCGTGGGAGTGCCTCAGTCCGGTAAAAGTAATTTCCTGACTGCTATGATGTATGAGCTGATGAATGACAGCAAATTACCGTTTGTTTTTGAACCGATCAGCACTGAAACCAAACATATCTTCCAGGATAATGTCAATCATATGTACAACCCCGATTACCCTGAACCGGTTGATAAAACAGAAGAACATTTTGAAATGCCGCCTCCGCAGCTCTGGAAAATCACCAATTCCCAGAATCTGAACCGCTTTACAAGAAATGTCTATTCCCTCACCTACTTTGACGGTGCAGGCGAAGATTACGAAAAGCTTGATGAAAGAGTGTGCAGGTATCTTAACGGTTCAAAATGCCTGATCATCCTGTTTGATCCGCTTGCCCTTCCGGGAATCAAAAACAAAGTTGACAGAAATGTATTTACCTGGTCAGGAGGTACATCCAGTGTGATCGGTCAGCAAAGCGGCGGAACGATCGTAAGTGATCTGGCAAGATATCTCAGAAACAACCTGCGTATCAAAGAAGATACGATCATTGACAAGGAAGTTGCTGTCGTGTTTTCCAAAATTGATGCTGTCAAAAATACCTTCGGAAACGGTTCTCAGGTTTTACAGCCCAGTCCTCATGCTGCCAAAAACGGATTTTATGTTCCCGATGCTGATGCTGTGAATGATGAGATTATCAGGTGGCTGCATGACAATAACGAAACAGCCTTTCTGAATGCGATCAATTCAAACTTCAATATGCACAAAGTCCGCTATTTCGGTGTATCCAGCTTCGGTCAGCCGCCGACAGGTGAAAATCAGCTTGCCAAAGTCACTCCGCACCGTGTTTATGACCCGTTGATGTGGATGATGGCAAATGAAGGAATTATACCGTTTATTAATTGATCATGTTCCAATAACAAAATTGTTTTGGTAAAGGACGGTAAAAATATATGTTAGATCAAATAATTTATACAGAATGTAACCCTCAGAGAGATTTACTGCACGACGGAAAAATTGTCCGTAAGAACGGTTACGGCGTTTTTTCCATGAGCAAGGAGATCTTTTCAAATAAAAAAATCAAAAATTATAACAGCTTATATGATCTTCTGATGTATACCAATTGCTCGAAAGAAAAAAATGAATTGATCGGAACATTCGGCTCCTATATCTATATCAATGTTCCTGATAATGTGGATGTTTTTATGTTCGATTACGGCAGACCGCACTGCAAGAATCCACTGAAAGAAAGACTTCACAGAAGCGGTATCCATATCAAACAATGTCTTGTCGGTACATTTGAAGACTATCCGTGCAGCTGGTTCGGTTCACCAGTCTGGAACGCCCATACTATACATGAAGATAATTACTATGTTGATGATGTTGTGAATTTTGAACCGCCTTTCCTTGATCAGCTGCCTTCCCGAAATCCTGCAAAAGGATATCTTAGTTTCGAGAACGTACGTGAATTTGTCAAAAATGAAAGAAGTGAATTGCTGGCAGCGGCTGTTGCATTTGTTTTTGCACAGATGAAACTTCCTCCGCATGAACAAAAGGTTTTGCTCATCAAAGACCTTCCTCAGAATGTTGAACTATGGATCGCAGCAATCTCTTTCTGCTTTCCGCAATGTATCGCACAAAGGATCACTTTTAATACCAATATATCAAACCTTGGCAGCAAAATTGAATCAAGACTTTTTTATACTTCTGACTCAGGCAGCACAGGAGCTTCTGTTGATCCTGAAAACCAGAAACGCAGTCCATATTTTATGATTGCGGGTTATCATCCTCATGATGAAAGCAGTGCTAATCTCAGACAATATGCAGCAAGCAGATTTGTGATCCTTGACGGTAAAAATAACAAACTTGACTATGAAATTGATGGTGAGAACAGATCGTACTATCAGGCTGTCAGAGATTACAGTTCCGATCTGCGGGATTTTTGCAGACATATTTTGCCTGCTCTCTCCGAAAAAGGGATTGTTCCTAATGTTCCTGATTATTTCGACGCTTATCAATATTTACTGGATACGTCACAAAGAATGGAAAAGCATACCTATGAAAAAACCTTATTACATATGCAGACTATCACAAAGTTCGGACTTCCCGATTCCGAACTTTCACAAAGGTTTCTTGATAATTGTCTCAATACTTATGACAGCTACTCCGATACAGACAGACAAAGTAATTATCCTTTGCTTATGGCAATGTCAAAATTAGCAAAATTATGTCATCGGGAAAAAGATGTGACTGCCTGTATTGCTGACGGTATTCAGGATACGATCAACCAGAGTTACCGCAGCGGCGTATTATTTTCAGCAAACTGGGAGGCGATCAGAAGCTCTGTTCTTTCCGAACTGATCCAGCCGATCTTATGCGAAATACTGAATGATACAGAGCTGGAAAGATATTATAAAAAGTTTCCGCAGAGCGACCCGACAACGGTAGAAACGATGATGGATATGTTCTTCACCATGCTGAGAAGCAATGAGGGCGGGATCGAAAGTGTGTTTAAAAATAAGGTACGGATGACATTTCTGTATCAGGGGGTTCTGGCACTGACAGAACATGAAGACAATCTGATGAGAGTATTGTCAAAAGTACAGAATTCAGAAAAAATGATGGATTTTCTGATCTACAATATAGGAAGAACACTGATCCGCCGTAAACCACAGACATCTGACAAATGGTTTGATCTGATTGTTGACAAGTGTAATGTAAGCTGTGTAAAAATCTGTCAGCTGATGTGCCAGTTCCCTGATATCAAAATGGAAAAAATAGAAGAATTCCTTGCAGGCAGAGTGAGAAAAAATAAAAACATTGATTCTACGATTATCACTGCACTGAATCATTCCATTAAAAAATTAGGGGCTGATGAAAAAACAGGTATTGGTATTTTTGAGGAAGTGATCAAATATACCTCTGTCAGAAATATCAATACGATTATCGTACATGTACAAAAATGTACGCTGTCACCGGAGGCTTATTCCTTTATTTTCGATAAGCTCGATGATAAGCTGCTTTCAGAATGTTTTAACAAAGAGCTGGATGATATGATTTTTGATTCGATCTACAAATGGTCGATCAGACTCAAAAAAACACCGCGCAGTACATTGATGTGGGAATTCGGCAAAGTACTGGAACGGGCTGATACAGAACAGAAAATGCTGGATGCTGTTGCCAGATACAGCAAATACCGGATCAGGCTCACGGAATCTTTTATCAGAGAAGAAGGCTTTCAGAAAATCGTAGAAAAAACAGAAAAGTTTCTGAGCGGTCATGTTCATCTTGCTGTGCTGACGATGTTTGAAGCAAATGACAAAGAAGCATTGGTAAATACCTATATCGGTACTCTCATAGAAAGGAATGTCAAATTAAATCCTGAAAAACAATTACTGTCCGTGTGCAGTGCAGGAGTGATGCATTATAAAATTCCCGATTGTGCAGATGAATATGTGATCGGTATCCAGAAAATTATTATGGCATCGCTGGAATATCAGCTGCCAAAATATAATATCCCCAATCTTGAGTCAAAGGTTGCCAAATCCAGAGATTTTGACAAACAGATCCGGGAAGTGCTTGCCGGTATGATCAGAAATAACAATAACGGTCAGAAAAAATCAAGCGGAATCGGAAAGCTTTTTAACAATATGTTCAATCGTGATAAAAATTAGACATTTTATAAGATAAACTGCAAAGCTGCACAGCGAATTGACATTCGCTGTGCAGTTTTTTAGTGTAACCAGACA
Organism: uncultured Ruminococcus sp.; assembly: GCA_902773065.1. GTDB lineage: Bacteria > Bacillota > Clostridia > Oscillospirales > Acutalibacteraceae > UBA1213. The sequence goes on from CACYDD010000135.1 coordinate 10,254, forward strand.
TAATAAAATTTAAATAGTTATTTTGCAAAATATACAACAACAAAATTCTTGCTGCCGAAGGCATATGTATTAAGAGCTTCTTATCATTTTGTATTGTTATTGATTTCAGGTTTGAAAATTTTCTTTTGAATGATATTGACTGTAACAGAAATCAGAACAGACAGAATGATACAGATACAATAATTATACCATATCCCTGTTTCTATGTTCAGACTTAGCATAATTGCTCTGATCGTAACATGAGAAACATATAATTCCAATGATATGGAACCGATATCAGCCAACAGCTTTCTGATTCGGGAATGAACAAACATCAGAACAAGAAAAACAATAAAGATCATCGCAGGAGTGAATAATTCATTCACCAATCTGTTCAGCATTATTGACTTTGCAGACTCAACTCCGATACAGTTAAAAATAATATATACTATTTTTATCAACGCTGACAAAGCCAGCAAAATATAAACCCAAAAATTAAATTTTTCCTTTTTATAAATCTTTTCGGCAATATATGCACCAAAAATAAAGATAGGTACTCTCCATAATGCATTATGAATATCAGAAAAAACATTTCTGAATTTTAAATACAGCAGACCAATCAGAGCAAGCCATATCATCATCAGTAATACAAAAAAACAAACTTGGATTTTTTGTTTTCTCTGTCAAAAATTTTAAATATAGCAGGATAAAGCAAATACATCACAGAAATAAAACTGACAAACCAGACAATGCCGACTCCTTGCATCCAGAATGATAATGTTGTAAGATCCAATAAAAACTGTTGTGCAGGATACTTCAATATAAAAATATCTCTTATTATCCAGAATATCCCTCCGATCATCAGGTATGGTACTGCAAGACGTTTAAATCGTCGGAAATAAAATATCCGTA
>CACYDD010000136.1 GCA_902773065.1 uncultured Ruminococcus sp.
AAGGGAGCTTGGCGATTTTACCGTTCGGTTTACGGCGCTTTGCTTTCCTGATAACGATTTCTTCTTCCTCACAGTCTGAGCTGAAAGAAGACTTTTGGAGCACAGGAAGAATCTGCTTGATTGTTTCCGCTACGGTGATTCCGATGATCTCCTGAAGATTGTCAACACCGTACCCTCCGGTCTTTCTGATTGAGGGGAGCACCTCAGCAGTAACCCAGCGTTTGAATTTTTTTGCTTTCGGCAGCTTGCTGGAGAGGATTAGACTGTACAGACCGCTTTCGTTAATTAATGTAGGTGTCTGTTCCCTGCCGATGGAGTCGCAAATAGTTACCCCGATAATTTTATCGTCATCATCTACGTGATCTCTAATGGCTTTCTTTGGATTTGTGTATTCAAGTACCATCGCAACGTCCTTTCCCACAAAATAAGGCTCTCCGTTGATTGCTACGGTTCTAATCTTCCCAAAAGTGGGATTATCAAATACCTTGATTTTGTTCTCCATATTATCTTACCTCCTTAAGTATCAGGTCGTTTACATTAACTTTTAGTACATTTGCAATTGCAGATAGTCTCAATTTACTTGTTTTATTACAAAAAGTGCTTTGAGATTCGATCCTATACACTGCATTAGATGGTAATTCTGCTAAAATAGATAATCTGCACTGTGTCAATTTTGCTTTCTTTCTCAAAGCAATGAGCTTATGTACATCAACAGCAACTAACAATTAAACCACCTCTTTTCGTTTTACGTTCGTATAACATTAACTATTATAGTTTATACATTCGTAAAAGTCAAGAGGTTTTGTTTTACTTTTGTAAAACTTTCTGATATAATACAAACATCATAAAAAAGGAGTCTATAAAATGAAAGATAACAACATAGCTATCACCTTAAAAGCGCTTAGAAAAGAAAAAAACATAACACAAAAACAGTTAGCCACTGAAACTGGACTAAGTTTGTCATCTATTGTTAGTTATGAGAACGGGCTTCGCGAGCCAAATTCAAAAGCTATGGTTACCTTAGAAAAATTCTTTGGAGTAAGCGGTGAGTATTTACGCGGAGAATTGACACTTGAAGAACGCGAAACAATTCGCGAAGTCCATGAGCTGTCTATGATAAATTTTGAAAAAATGTGTGATTCACTTGATGAAGTCACACTCGGACGTATACATTCAATATTAATTTCCCTTAGGAAACTTCAAGAGAACCCTGTTATATCTGCCCGAGATAAACAATCACTCTTTGAATGTATTTGTGCAATAATTGGTCGGATAGAAATCTATGCAGACGAAATCAGATATGCCCCCGATAATGTAAAATTTGATTATGAGCGTCACAATAAGCGTTTTATCAGCGCAGAGGTGGAGACAATCAAAGAGATAGTCAACTTAATTTTCCATCAAAAATAGGTTTTGAAAAATCAAAAGACGCGATGAGGGAACAAATCGTTCCCCCATTGGAAGAGAAATGTAAAGGGTGTAGCAAATTACGATTCCATCGTAAAGGGGGCGAACATTTCGTTCATCCCTTTGTAAAAGCTAGGGTACCGAATTGGTACCCTAGCATACCGTAGCAATTTGCGACGGTATTGATAAGTAATTAAACGGTGAATCATTTGTTAAAAAGATGGGCAAAGGCTGTTTAATTTCTTTAAATTCAGAGTATGATCCTATAAAAATCGGACGTTTTGATGATATTCATTGTATTGGTAAAGTCATCGACAAGGTCAAATTGAATTAATATTCGTTTTTCTTGCATATTGTGTTGGCTTTATGCAATTAATCTGTAATTCAGTGCGAACTTCAAGAGTTTTCACATACGATAGAACAGCCCAAAAACATAGATATTTCCTTAATGCGTACTTGTTCGGTCTTATATACTGATTTGTTCGCATTACCATTGTTTTGCTGGCGAAATAACAGTAGTAACCGCTACGAGAACAAAACCGCTATTTAAAGCTATTTTTAACATTTTTAAACGATATTTTATAACAAAAAGGAAAAACCGAGCGTTCCAAGAATTGATCCGGAATCGCTCGGTTTTGATTTTCGCACTAAATGAAAAAAATATCGCTGTTTTCGAGTTGTACGTTTTTTTACACCTCAAAAACGGCTTGATTACTATATTTTCAGATTTCTAATGCTTTTTAACGGTTTTTTACACCTTTTCCTATTTATGATGAAAACTTACACCCGTTTGAAAGATCAGGAGCATAAGCCCGAGCTGGTCGCCTGCGCACAGGTTGCCTTCAAAACCTCGCCGTTTGAAGAACACTTCCGTTTGTTGATGGCGGCAGCGCAAGAGCGCTTTATCCGTGAACAGCTCGCCGACAGCCTGCTCAACGGAACACCGTCTCCTGAAAAGCTCCGTGAAATCTCCGACATAGCTGACAGCGCCTACAACGCTGACAGGGAGACCGACCGCAGCGCGGTTTATGACCGCTACGTTGATTCTCTCGGCAAATCCCGTGACGTTCTGTATACGCAATATCGGGAGCTTGATCGTATCCTGGGAGGTATCCGACGCGGTACGCTGACGATCATCGGCGC
>CACYDD010000137.1 GCA_902773065.1 uncultured Ruminococcus sp.
ACATCACGTATAGTAAAAATCAATTACGCGATGCCCTATTTTAAGTGACATTCTGATTTCAATTTGTGGCGATTTGTAGGTAATTGTGCTAATTGTTAATCTCACTCAAATAAAGTGAGATTCGCCTGGTATAGGATTCCCTGAAGGCATCACGGGTTACCGTCCCTTCAATGTATAGCAAATATTCCTCAGAAAAAATCATACCTATTACCGGATCAGGTTCAAAGAACACAGATACCGAATCAAAGCACTCCAAAAACTTACGCGCATATGGCAATTTTTCTTGAGTGTTTTCCCGGTTTGCCCACGGATTATCAACTGATGCACCGTCATTAACAACAGTAACAATTGAAGAATAGTCGACAAACAGCCAATTTGAAACCTGGAAGGCCGCGTTCTCCCTTGTTACCGGGAAAACGGTATCTTCTTCATGTGTAAATGACTGGACGAGGTCAGAAAGAAGAAAGTCAGTTATTTCCGCCGCTATGTTTAAATCAATATACTTATTAAACGCAAAACCACCGCAGCTTTTTATCATAGGAGCATCTCCACTTACGCCGGGAATGCCAGAAAGCTTCACTTCACGGCCTTTTGAACAATCCAGATAATCGCTCAGGGATAGCTCGTCGTCATAAATATATTTACCGCCATAAGAAGGATCATCCACAAAAAGCTTTTCGAACTGGTCATCATCAGTCACGGCAAAGATATTAGGCAACATTCTGAAATAATATGTGTCTACTTCAGACAATTCGGTTTGACCGCCAAAACCACTTTCACAGTAGTAACTTCCTGCGAGCGAGAAAAACGGATGCAAAAAGTACGATGCGTCTCCTTCACCATAAGCCATCTTCGTATAAACGTTATCTTTAGAGAACTGGTCACACAACTTCTCGTTGATCATCAGATAATTATCCAGATCACTAGAATTAATCAATGGCTTATAAGGGAAGAAATAGATATCATAGCTTTCATTAGACATCTCAAGGTATGCTTCACGTATCGAAGCAGTATATTCACTATATATCTCATCCGAAACATCAAACTGCTTCAACTCGATCCTTATATCATCATGTGTCAAATTGAATACATCTGTTAAAAACTCAATGTTGTAATACTGATTCATCCCCAACGAGGCTAACTTCACCGTATTGATATCCTTCGTATCTCTTTTGGAAACATTGAATAAAAAAAGATTGTTCAAAGGCATAATAAAACCAGAATAACTATAATCCAAATCTGAAAAAGCACTTAAAACGCGAATTAGATCGGCTTCATAAAACACACTATATGGCATATTCATATGCATATCATCCCATTTGCAGATTACCTCACATCCACTAGAGGACGCCCTAATAAGAGATTGATAGCCATAAGCCATAACATCATCACCATAACAAAATCGTTCCGCGTGAACATCGAATGCATAGTCCTTACGGTGCTTAAACCTGAAATCTGATAAAATTACAATACTCTTAGTATCTTCAGACTCACCTGTTTGTCCTAGGAGAATGCCAAGCTGTCCGTCTTTAAAACACTTAACATCTCTCAGCACAAAACCAGTTTTGTCATTAGCAGTGAACCTTTCTTTGGCAAAATTATTCTTTGAACTGTCCCATAACAAAGCAGAACAACTCGAATATACAGGATAAAAACCTTCTGAAGGCAAACCAAGATGAGGAACATCATCTGAAAATGCACTTGTAATATCCGTCTCATATTTTTTGACGCCATTCAGGTCAAAAATACTGAAAAAGTATTTGCTGCTTTTAAAACCTTTGTCGCCAACTAAAGACAAGACAAGAAGCTCGTCTTCAGAAATCCGCGCTTCCATGATTTTTTTGTTACCAAACCCAGTAAGCTCTATTTCCGTCGCCTTCTTGTTGGAATACTCAACAACTGTCAACTCAGCTTTTTCAATATCAAATACAACAGTTTTATCTGGAAAAACACCGAAAGCATCAGCTTCCATCATAGATAAAAGGTGACTTCTTTTCCAATCGTCATTATAAGGATTCTCTTTCCCTGCATAAGATAACGGATAAAAAGTATCTATATGATCCAGTTTATATTTTGGTGATACCGTTGTTGTTTCAAGCGGTTTTTTATTAGCACAACCTGTCAGCAACTGCAAAACAAAGGCCAGGGCCAAAAACAGGTTTACAACGCGGAAAACATCATGATTTTTCATTCTTGATAATCTTTCCGTCACTAAGTTCAATCAGTCTGTCAGCATATTCAGCGAAAGCCGTGTTATGTGTAACGATAATAATTGTCTTTCCTGCTTTGTTCAGTTCTTGGAAAAACTTCAATACTTCCTCACCGGTTTTTACATCAAGAGCTCCAGTTGGCTCATCAGCAAGTATTACTTCAGGGTCATTAACTATAGCTCTAGCTATAGCGCAGCGTTGCTTTTCTCCACCAGAAAGATTTCCAGCCTTTTTTCGAAGCAAGCCATCAATCCCAACAAGATTAGCGCATTCATTTATCCTGTTCTTTTGATCCTTACCACTAAGTTTGCTCTTGGCAATTATCAATGCGAGTTCAATATTCCGGTACACAGTATATTGCGGAATCAGGCTATAATTTTGAAACACATAACCAAACTTTCTTGCCCTCAATAAGGCTTTCTCAGAATCTTTAAGACTCCTGTAGTCTTTATCGTCGAAATAAACATCACCTGACGTAAGATCACACTGGGCACCTATAACATTCAAAAGTGTACTTTTACCAGAACCAGATCTTCCAAGTATTACTGTAAATTCACCTTTGTAGATTTCCAGAGCATCAATATCCAAAGCTCTAATTCTCTTATTTTTTCCGTCGTTAAACTCTTTAACAGCATTTCTTAGCCTTATTATTCCACCCATACTTACTCCTCTCGCTGAAGTTCAATGCTCAGCACTTTCACAATAAATGGTATATGTGCAACAAGGCATCCTGCTAATACCAAAAGCAATGCAATAGCCGAGTATTTTGAACTCCAAAAAAACTCAGAAATACCAATACCACTAACAAATCTAATAGTACTATCACATATTACTTTATAGATAATAGTTCCTGCCAAAATCCCAGGGATAATTACAATTAACTTATTGAAAATTATATTTAGCATTGCTGCTTTTCTTGAAAGGCCTATCTTCATGAGAGTTACAACAAATCCAACTGTTCTGTCTAAATGTAAATAAGTATCTGCAACTATCATTATAAATAGAACTACAACTGCTAATAAAGCTTTATTCTTAACTTCGTCCGAGTCCTCTTTCAAATTGTATTCTTTGCCTTCATACTCATATTTAGAATTATATTTATAGAAATTCGACGGATCCTCACCAAGTGTTTTCATAAATTCTTCTAGTTCATTTTCAGTCAACTCAGTATCTGTTTTTATTAGCAACCTACTCGAGAAACCAGGCAGAGCCGCCCTGACATCTTCGGATAAATATGCAATTCCCACGTAATTATTCATTATTACGTTAAGATTTGAATCTAATAGAAAGGGATTGTCAAAATAGCCTATCACTTTTAACGATACTCTAGGACCACTTATATCATTTTCCATATAAGCATTTATCGTTTTATTAAGATAGAATTCATATGATTGATTGCACTGATATTTAGATTTATATGAACTTGGCAAAAGGATAACATTTACTTCTTCTTTTTGGGGAAGTCTACCTTCAACAACATCAATAGAAATATCCTTAAACACTGAATATCCATAATCATATACTTGAAGAAAATCCATGTTTTCAGGTTGTTTTTTACCAGAAGGGTCATAATCTAAATATACTATGCCATTCAAAAAACAAATCTCATCCACATCAAAAGAGCTACTTATTAACTCTTTTCGCTCCTTCATAATTTCAGAATAATCCCTATATCCAATTTCAGCCACACCATAGCCATCACCATTATTCATGTCAAGCAAAGTGCTGTCATACCTGTAGATATAAATATCATTAAAGGAGTCAGGGAAATACATTGCCAGATTATTATAATTAGAAAACCCTGTTACCGCAATCGTAATCATAATTACAGTGACAGCACTCATAGCAATAAAAACTATGTTTTTCAGAAAATTATCAATAAATAACAACAATTGAATCTTAAAATTCATTATTGACACTCTTTCCGCTTAAACCGGTAATAAATATATATCGCAGATATTAATACAATAATGAAATGTAATATCATTATCCAAAAAGCAGTTGGATGACTAGTATTCAGGAAATTTATAGCATCATTCTTCTCCGCCAGTTTTAAAATGATAAATACAATGGATTTTGCTATAAGGAGATATATTATGATCGGCATTTGGCTCAGTAAAAAACATCCAAACTTCGATAATCCCAAACGATAGCAAATATTATTAAATCCAATAAAACTTTTTACGCAATCAGATAGAATAATAATTTCACCCAGAACAATAGCAATAATAACAAGGATTGATAATTCAACAGCCAATGTAAATCTGGAGTCAATACTGCTAGTGTCTAATTGATTTTCAATATATTGGGCATCTTCAATATTTGCATATTTTGAAATAACACGTTTTAATTTCTCTTCTTCTTCAGAATCAAGTACTCTTTCAACTAATACAAATATACTAACAGCTTCATCTTTCGAGATTACATTAAAAGCTTCATTTGAGACAATAAAGCCCGAACACAATTCCAACGGAAAAGACAAGGAATCTTTTGCCGTTACACATCCTGTTGTTAAACATTCATCTAACTCTGGAAGAACAGCAGCTTTTTTAATTTTATCCTCAACTGAATAATCAAAATTCCATTCAAAATATGCAAAATCTAAAACTAAAACTTCATTAGAATTTTCAGGAATTCTTCCAGATTGTAATTTGAAAAACTCAAACTCATTCTTTCCATATGTATTTTGCAAATCGTTTAAACAAGATTCGGAAAGTGAAATTGCATTCCCATGTCCAGAGAAATTTAAGTAATCTACATTAAACTCTTTTTGGCTGACTACTAAGTATTCGCCTTTATTCGTCGACAATTCCTTCTCAATAGATTCAAGATTCAAACTATTAAAATCAGAACAAACGAAACAATAATATCCTAAATTATCATTATTTTCTTTAGCTATTTCATTTTCAATCTTAAAACCTACCAAAGGGTTTATTACAGCAACACAACCCAGCATACACAAAACAAAGGTTAATAATATAATTAACCCTTGTTTAAAGGTAGATTTAAAATGTCTTAAAAATATATTTATCAATATGAATTAAATACAATCTCTTGAATGCTTTTCATATCCATATTTAGACATGTACAAACTCGCACCATACCAGCCAGTTGTATCATTTATAGCAGAATTATGATAAGTCTTGCTGCTAGTAGATCCATTGTCTGTAGCTTTAATAGCTTTGCGGTCGCCATTTTTAACCTCTCTGCGGTCACCTTTATTAGTTTTTCCTGTTCTCGATGCAAGTACCTGTCTAGTTCTAATTGTGTAACAAACAGAATCAATATAATATATTTCAGTTGAACAATAATCCGACTGTCTCGTAAATTTCACATTATAATAATTTGTGCGGTCAGATTTCGCCAAACTAATCATTGGAATAGCACAAACAATCATAATACAGCTAAGCAGCGCTACCATTTTTTTCATATCACAATTGCTCCCCATAAATTTGATATATAAACAAAAAATATATCATCTTCTTTTTTTTGTCAAGTAAATCATACTTTGTCTGAAACCTTTGGCGAAAGCAACGAAATATGCATATAAATATTATTTTCCTATTACTGTAATTTTTAAAATCATGGGAGTATAATTAGTTGTTTCAATATAAGAAAGGAGTCTTTTTATGAGTTATTCAATTGAGACCGACAAGAAGTGGCAGGCAAAATG
>CACYDD010000138.1 GCA_902773065.1 uncultured Ruminococcus sp.
ACGAAAATCCCGGCTGATGCCGAAACGGAAGAAATTTTCTCTTACAACCTTGCTGCAAAAGCTGTCGATCGTACAGATATCTGCCGATGCAAGCAGAAGCTGCTGACGGCGGTAGAAATGATTATTCGGCTCTTCATCGATCAGTGCATCGATCGCCTTTGAGATCCTCGCTTTCATTTCTGCGGCAGCAGTATTGGTAAAGGTCAGGATCAGGAGTCTGTCGGCAGGGATCATCTTCTCTGTCAGAAGCCTGATCACACGCTGAACAAGCACTCTTGTTTTTCCCGAACCTGCGGCTGCCGAAACAATGATCGAGCCGCCCTCTGCTTCGATCGCATTTTTTTGTGCCTGTGTCGGTTCAAACGCTGCCATTGTTATTCTCCTCCTTCTTACTTCCTGTATCCTTTCTGATCTTTTCGATTGCTTCTTTGCTGTTGTATTTTACTGATTTCTGCATTTTTCCGCCGTTTTCAAAGCGGCAGATACTGCCGTATTCACAGTATTTGCAGGCATCGTCTTTGGGAAGTACCTCAATATTTCCTGCATACACTTCCGCCCCCATCTGCTTTAAGCAGATATCGATATACCGGAAAATACTCTCAAAATCCTTTGCGGAAACAACACTGCTTGCTGCGGTAAAATCATAGGGCGGCTTTTTCTTTGCACTTGCCGGAAGGTACTCTCCGCCAAGTCCGGGTTCCATTTTTTCAAGAACCTCCTTGTCATCGATCAGCAATCCTCTCATTCTGAAATTATCATTCTGATCTTTCTCGGACGCCTTCACATCGTTTTCACTTCCCGACTGTGCTGACTTTGCCTTTGCAGTAGACGGCACATAAAGCACGCCTGCCGGAAGGAGAACCTTACCATCAGCATATTTTTTTGTTCCTTTTTTAAGGATTGCCGAAAGATACAACAGCATCTGCACCTTGATGCCGTTGGCGATATTTCCCAGTTCAAATTTGTCCGAGCCTGTTTTATAATCAATGATACGGATATATTGATCTCCGTTGATCTCTGCGGTATCAACTCTGTCAACAAAGCCGTTGACAAGTATTTTTTCCCCTGTGGGAAGTGCCAGTTCATAGGGAGGAATACCGCTTTCATTTTTTGCTCCGATCCTCAGTTCAAAATCTATGGGACGGAAAGCATCATTTCTGAACTGTCCTCTCATACGGCTCAGAACCATAAAAGCATTCTTTCTGATTTTGCCGCATATTGCATTGAAACGGCTGCTTCTTTCCTCTTTGTCGCCGAGAGAATCAATATATTCATCAAGATATTTTTTGATTTCCTCTTTCAGTGTCTTATCGTCAAAGCCGACAAATTCATCGATAGCATTGCTGCTTAAAATTCTTTCAAATATGTAGTGCATTGCCGTTCCGTAAAGACCGCCGTCCATGGCAGCTCTTCGCAGCGGCTGTGCTTCCAGACCGAATTTGCAGAAATAGGCAAATTTGCACGCAGCATACTGGTCGAGCTTCGTACTGGAAACTTTCAGCTCATCCCCGTAAAGCTTTTTGATCCCTTTCCCGTCCTTCAGCCGGAACGGTTCTTTGTCTGCTGCCCTTGCCGTAGCATATGCTCTGTCACGGTATTTTTCCGAACGAAAATAATGATCTTTCAGCGTTGCAGAGCAGCTGTTTTCAACATTCCAGAGTTCCGTGCAGATATCAAAGCTCTGCCGCTGTGTAAAGAAAACCTCGGGGTCGGACGGTGCATTGAAATCTACATTTTTTCTGTGTCTGATTTCAATATCGGGAATGACCGACAAAATTTCACTTTTGATCACAGACGGCTCACATGATGCCCCCGAAAGACTCTGGGTATACCAGCTGACATACAGTTTTTCCGATGGTGCTGTGAGTGCCGAATACACGTGCATTTTTTCTTTCAGAGAAGCACCATAGATTCCCTCATACAGCGGCAGTATTTTATCCTCGGGCTGTTCCTCACGCAGAAAACGCCGTTCACTGTCTGTAAAGATTCCCACTGCCCCCGGCTGAGCCGGAAAGATCCCTTCCACTGCTCCCAGAACAAAAACAGCTTTCGGGTTGGCACTGCGTATATTGCCTGCCATTCCTGCGGTAACACTGTTGATAGTTCTCGGAATATCGGAGATCGGACTTTTGCGGATATAGATTTTCAGCAGGTCAAGATAAGCCCTGCTGTCCACTTTTTTATTGCCGAGAACATGATACATTTTATCAAGAATTGCCATGGCACTGTCCCATACAGAAGCTTCACGCTCCACAAAGACCTCGCTGACATCCTCCTGCAAATGCCTGATAAAGCTTCTGAATTTTTCCCTGCATGAAAAATTTTCCATCAGCCGGTAAAGTGCAAAGCTGATCTGTGAACCCATTGAAGCATTTTTTATTTCGGTTTCAAAATCCATCATCGGCAGGATCAGTCTTTTTCTGACATCTTCTATTTCTGCTGTTTCCTTTGCCTCTTCCTCTGCCCTTTTATCACTGCGTTCACCGCCTGGCGACATGGTGAATTCACTTTTCCAGCGTTTTCCTCTGATATTCCAGACATAGACATAGTTTTCCAGCTCAAAGACTTCTTCTTCCTCAAGCGGTGTCAGACCTGTTTTCGCAATGCGCAGAACAGCCTCTGTATCAAACCCCGAATGAATCACATCAAATGCCGAAAGCATGAGCCTGATCAGTGCCTTATTTTCCAGACATTCAGGGTTGGAAAGAAAATACGGAATATGATATTTCGGAAATTCCGAGACGATCACGCTCTTATAGCTGTCAAAGCTTCTTGCGATAATTTCAATATCACTGTATTTGTACCCGTGCTCATGCACCAGTGTATAGATTTTTTCTGCTGTATAGCTTACTTCGTCATACAGATCGGATGCTTCATACAATTCCACCGAACCGTCATTTTCGGAGGTGACCCTTTTTTTGCCGGGGTCATTTCTGCTGATACGATAACCATGGAAAATTCCCTTTTCTATCGCTTTCAGCGCATCTGTCTGAAATCTGATCCCTTCTGTTTCCGGCTCAATAATATTGCATTTCTGCCCTGTTTTCTGTGCAAGACGCAGAAGTGTTCTGTAGGTCATATCCGGCTCGGCAAAAATCGAATTTTCATTATTCAGTGTTTCCCTGTCGCAGCAAAGCGAAATATACACTTCCTCCGCCTGAGAAAAAATACGCTCGATGATTCGGAATTCCTGTGCGGAAAAGCCGCTGAAAGAATCAATAAACACATACATTCCCTGAAAATAATTATTCTCGCCCAGAATATCATACAACTTTGTCAGATCATCATCGGGGTCGGCATAGCTGTTTTCGAGAAGTGCATTATATGCCGCATAAATTCTGGCACTGTCACGCAGCTTTGCGGCAAGCACCTTGTTTTCAACCGTTTTTGCGGTTTCGCTGAGCTGTTCGGGCGTGATCAGACACATTTTATATTCGTTCACCGCAACCAGCATGGGCTCGACGAGATCCATTGTTCTTTTCAGATTTCTCTTTCCCGAACTTTTGTACAACTCCAGCACACCGCCCTCGGCAGGTGCATTTTCTATCGCCATGCTCATCAATACCGCTTTGATACCATCATCAATTCTCTGTTCGGTAATGCCTTTATACTGATCGAAAATATGATTACAAAGGCGTTTGAAGCTCAATACTTCTGTAAACTTCGCCTTTTTTGCCCCAATGTTATCAAGCAGTTTTTTCTCATTCTGAAACGAACTCTGCTCCGGCACGATCAATACCGCATTTTTTCCCTCGGGCATTTCTTTGATATACCTATGAAGAAGCTCGCTTTTTCCGCTGCCGCTTCTTCCCAAAATAAAATAAGCCATTTTAACCCCCTGCACAGTGCCTGTGCCATCAATTCGCCGCGCACTACTATCTGTAAATTTATATTGATTTGTACAGATACAACCATACGCCAAACACATAAGCATTTGGCGTACAAATTATTGTATATTGTTTTTATTCACTTTCCGAGAAGTCTTCGCTGAGTTGGTTCAGACTGGCAGCTTTGAGGTAGGCATTAATGAAGCCGTCCAAATCACCGTCCATAACAGCATTGACATTGCCTGTTTCAAAGCTTGTTCTGTGATCCTTTACCATAGTGTACGGCATGAATACATAGGAACGGATCTGTGCGCCCCATGCGATCTCTTTCTGAACACCCTTGATATCTTCGATCTTATCAAGGTGTTCTCTTTCTTTAATTTCAATCAGCTTTGATTTCAGCATGGTCATTGCCACATCTCTGTTCTGGTACTGGCTTCTCTCTACCTGACTGGCTACCACGATACCTGTCGGAATATGTGTCAGCCGGACAGCAGAAGATGTTTTGTTGACCTTCTGTCCGCCTGCACCGCTGGCACGGTAAACATCCATTTTAATATCCTCGGGGCGGATATCCACTTCAATGGTATTGTCGATCTCGGGCATGACCTCTAGAGATGCAAAGGAAGTATGTCTCCTGCCCGATGAGTCAAACGGCGATACACGAACCAGACGGTGAACGCCCGATTCACTCTTTAAGTAACCGTAGGCATTTTCGCCCTCGATCAGCAGTACTGCACTTTTCAGACCTGCTTCTTCACCGTCAAGATAGTCTACCTCTTTGACCTTGAAATTATGACGCTCCGCCCAGTGTATGTACATTCTGTAAAGCATCATCGCCCAGTCCTGCGCTTCTGTTCCGCCTGCGCCTGCATGGAAAGTCAGAATTGCATTTTTGCTGTCATATTCGCCTGTCAGAAGCGTTTGCAGACGCTGTGATTCCAGACTTGTCCTGATTTTCTCCACCTCTGTCTGTGCTTCCTCCAGAAGTGAAAGATCCTCTTCCTCATTAGCAAGCTCAATCAGTGCTATCGTATCTTCATAAGCTGCCACAAGACCGTCATATTCTGCCACCTTATTTTTCAGTGTACCTGTTTTCTGGAGGATCTTCTGAGAATTTTCTACATCATCCCAGAACCCCGGCTGAGAGGCTCTCTGCTCAAGCTGTTCGATCTCCATTTTCAGCTTGTCAAGACCAAGGGCATTGGCAAGGTCAAGAATATCAGGGTACATCCCCTCAAGCTCTAATCTTAATTCTTCAAATTGTATCATCACATTCACCGTTTCCTGAAAATATTTTGTTAAGCAATTAACCTATACTATTATAATCCAAAACGACCGTGTTGTAAAGACTTGAATTCCGGCGGAGTGCCTCCGCTGTCAATTCGCGCAGTCGCTACCCTTCGGTCGCTCTGAATAAAGAACGATTCGTTTATTGCCGCGCTTCGAGTTGATATGCCAACTTAAATTATACACTAAGCCAAGTGCGCAGGGAATTCGCGCAGTCACTACCCTTCGGTCGCTCTGAATAAAGAACGATTCGTTTATTGCCGCGCTTCGAGTTGATATTCCAACTTAAATTATACACTAAGCCAAGTGCGCAGGGAATTCGCGCAGTCACTACCCTTCGGTCGCTTTGAATAAAGAA
>CACYDD010000139.1 GCA_902773065.1 uncultured Ruminococcus sp.
CGTAACGGTATAATTACCAACTTCTTCGGGTACAAACTCAAACTCACCTGTTTTATTCGTTTCATTCAGACTGCTGTTACCACTGACTGAAAAACGATACTCAGTAATACCGCCGATACCGCCCTGGGCATTTGCTCTTATTTTTACGGTATCACCAACATAGATCCCGTCCTCCGGACGGATCTCTCCGATCCTGCTTTGTGTAACCATGCCGGACAGAAGATAAGGCTTCGGAACACCTGTAATTTCGATACTGTCATAAACCTTTGAAGGTTCTAATTCATCATCATCCGCATCCCACACATATACTTTGATCGTTCTTGTTCCGGCCGGAGTAACAGTATATTCATATGTGTTGTCTGTTGACAATGGTTTTAATGTATTTTCTGTTCCGTCACTTTCAACAGACACAAACTGATACTGATATCCTCCCTTTCCTCCCTTGGCGTTGGCATAAAGTGTAATTTTCTTTTGCAGATAAAATGTATTGCCCTCACCAGTGATCTCGGGGGAAGTCAGTGAAACGCTCAGCTGATCGGACACATTTATTGTCTGTGTTGCTGTAGCTGTACTGCTGGTATCCTTTGCAGTAACGCTGATCGTATATGTACCTGCCTTTGCAGGTGTGAAAGTTAGTGTCGGATCGGTTGTTTCCGGCAATGTTGTTGTTTCTCCGTCAACTTCATAGCTGAATGTATATAACACGTTATCATCGTCATTATCCTTCGGCTGTGCCTTGACTGTGATCGTATCACCGACAAATTTTGTACCTTCTGCCGGATCAAGCGACACCTCAAAAACCTTCGGCAATTCCTTGATCGTAAAATTCAGTGTCGTTTCCTCGCCTGCAAATTCTCCGATACCTATAACAGTAGCGGTCGCTGCACTGCCGGGCTGTATATTATTGGCATAGATGACATTGTAATCTTTTCCTTCTTCAAGAACAGTGCTGTCCGTTTTGTTTGTTCCGATCACCTTAGGCTGAACTGCATTATATGCAGCACCGTTAGCACCTTTCTGGGAATCATATTCTGTTACATTGTTTTCAAACTGAAATGTGTAATTACTGAAACTTTTTGGTACAAAACCAGTGTTTTGAACAATGGAAACAGGATAATTCTCAGTGTAATCCATTGCATATTGCTCCTTAGCATTCAGTGTCATGCTGATGTAATACTCAGTATCTGAAGGTGTTACATTCAGACCTGTCACATTACCCAATGCATCCTTGCTGAAATACCTCTTCATGTCATTTGCTGAAATTGATGTTATCTTTCCGTTAGCATCCTTATACCTGTAACCGATCGAAGGGAGCAGATTGGCTCTGTCATTAGTACCTATGCTAATTTTATCATTATACTGTCGAACTTTGTAAACAAACTCTTTTGATTCATTCACTTTCAGCACGTTCTCACTGTATTGCTCATTCATATAATTTGTATCAATATCAAGATATGAACTATGCACCTGAGTTGCAATATTTTGAGTTACGATACCTTTATTCGTCATTTCTTCAGAAGTTACTTTATCTGATGAATCCAATGCCTCATCCGTCATTCTGATGCAGACATATCTTCTGACATTAGAGCCGCTTGCTTTGAAATTAACAACACCGATACCGATCTTTGTTACTTTAGGGTCTTTAATTTCTTCCTCAAAGCTGCTATAACCATCTTTTACAAAATTAAAATCACCATAGTTAGAGGTTAATTTATTGATAACCCCAGTTGCTCCTGCCCGATCGGCATAAACAACTATCTCATGTCGCGACGCAGATGTATTGAGCTTTTCATATGCCGTTGTCGTGGTATCCTCAGATGTTATAGGTCCATCTATGGCATAAATCGACAGTTCCGCTGCACGTTTCATGGAGTCCTCTGTCAGGCTGCTGTCCAGCTCCAGCTGTCCTAAACCTGCTTCTGTTCTTGTATTATTGATCGACTGCAATATTGCCGCAATATCAGTATATCTCTTATTGACATCTTTAAATGTGATATCAAATATACCATAGTATTTGTCGGCATCCAGTGCATTTGCACTTAACGCGGTGACTGCAAAGCCTGAAACAGCAAGGGAAGCCGCCAGTGACGCACTCAGCAGTCTTTTATACGGTTTTGTTTTCATGACCAATTCATCCTTTCCGAAAATCGCTGACTATATTTTACCACAAAATAATTAATTTTTCAATATTTTTATTAATTTTTTGCATAAATTACAAATATATTTATTGAATCTGAAAGTAGTGTAAAAGAACCGCCTGACAGCTCCGTAAAAGCCATCAGGCGGTTTTTGTAAGAGTATTATTCAGAAGATTCGTTACGCGGTAAGAACGGCAGCATATTATCGCTTGTCGTTATGACATCCTCTGTATCGAATAAGATCACTTCAAACTCAGGCATTTCGTAAAACTCTTTCTTTTTCATGTTCCTGCCTCCGTCTGCGTTATGTCAGACTGCAAAATACTCGTTCGCTTTGGTATTGTAGATGTACAGTGCTTTAACAAGAGCTCTCAGTGCATCTGTACGAACTTCGTCCTGCTCTCTTGCAAGAACATTATAGCAGTAGGTCAGCGGACTGTATTTTACAGAATAACTGTTGCTATCGCCGCCCACGCTGACGTTGAC
>CACYDD010000140.1 GCA_902773065.1 uncultured Ruminococcus sp.
CATTGATTCAAAGAAAAACATTGTGCTTCATCAGAATGCGTTCGGAAAGGCTGTTCTGAATCTTGACAACGATATATCATATTCATTCAAGGATTATGTAAGAGGCAGTAAATTTTTCTTTTCCCGTAAAAACGAAGTCGAAAACGGCGCATATCTGTCCGCAGACGGCGATATCGTAATGAATGAATACGGCAAAAAGACTGTTATAATGAAGGCTGAAAATATAAAGATACCCGGTCTTCACAACATAGAGAACTATCTTGCCGCCATAAGCGCTGTATGGGGTATGGCAAGCGCTGAAACGATAAAAAATGTTGCGGAGAATTTCGGCGGCGTTGAACACAGAGCTGAACTTGTACGTGTTCTTGACGGAGTAAGATACTACAACGACGCTATCGGAACAAGCCCTACAAGAACTGTAAAAGGTATGCTGTCCCTGTTTGAACAGAAGATAATACTCATTGCCGGCGGATACGACAAGAAGATCCCTTATGACGAAATGGGACGTGTTATTCCGGGAACTGTTAAAACGCTTATACTGTTCGGTGCTACAGCTGACAAAATAGAAGCTGCTGCAAAGGCTGCGCCGGATTACAGTGACGGCAATCCCCTCATCATCAGGGTAAACAATATGGAAGAAGCTGTAGACGCTGCAAGAAAAAATGCTGTCAGCGGTGATATCGTTGCCATGTCTCCGGCAAGCGCAAGCTTTGATATGTACAAAAACTTTGCCGAAAAAGGTCTTCACTTTAAAAGAATAGTAAATAGTCTTTAAATAAGCTCAAAGTCCAAAGCTCAAAGCTCAAAGCAATGGCGTATCAGACTTTATTCTTCTTTTGTAGATTTAAGCATATCAGACAAAATACAGAATTTGAATTTGATACGAGATTGAAAAGAACAATCTTTGAGCTTTGAGCTTTAATTATAAAATATGGAAGTGTAGATTGTGAAAACAAAAAAGATTTTGAAAAAGCTCTGCACCGAAAAGGGTGTCTCGGGCAGAGAAGAAGAAATGGCAGAGATCATCGGTGAACTGACGAAAGATTTTTCAGATGATATGAAGGTGCTGCCTACAGGTTCGATCATTGTCACTCTTGGAAAAACTGACGCAAAACGGCATATCATGCTTGACGCACACATCGACAGGATAGGACTTATAATAACATATATCAGTGAAAACGGTTTTGTAAAGGCTGAACCTGTTGGCGGTATGGATATGCGTTCGCTTCCGGGAACTGCTGTAACAATACATGGGAAAAATGATATTACAGGAATTATTGCAACTCTTCCCCCTCATCTTACTGATAAGGAAAAAGGCATGACAAGGGATGATATCTGGATAGATACAGGTCTGACGGAAGAT
This sequence comes from uncultured Ruminococcus sp., assembly GCA_902773065.1. Classification (GTDB taxonomy): domain Bacteria; phylum Bacillota; class Clostridia; order Oscillospirales; family Acutalibacteraceae; genus UBA1213. The sequence goes on from CACYDD010000140.1 coordinate 1,364, forward strand.
GAAGTAAATGAACTCATTTTTCCGGGCGATACAGCCATTGTAAAAAGTCAGTACCGTGAACTGCTCAATGACCGTGTGGCTGTTTCCGCTCTTGACAACAGAGCCGGATGCGCTGTCATAATCAAGGCAGCTGAGATCGCTTCTAAAAAGATGAAGGATACAAGGCTTTCACTTGTATTTTCTTCTCAGGAGGAAACAAACGAAAGCGGCGCTAAAACTGCTGCTTTTCTTTTGAAGCCTGATGAAGCGATAATAGTTGATGTAGGCTTTGCAAAGCAGGACGGCGTTCCTTCATCACAAAGCGGCGAGATCGGCAAGGGACCTATTATCAGCATATCGCCGGTACTGTCAAGGGAACTTACAGATAAACTCAGAGATATTGCCGACCGGATGGGTATAACCTATGATTTTGAAGTAAACGGCGGAGGTACCGGAACAAATGCTGACGGTATTGCTGTTACAAGGGGCGGCATACCCTGTGCTGTAATATCTGTACCGGAAAAAAATATGCACACCCAGACTGAAACGGTTTGCATTAACGATATAGAACATACTGCTGAAATAATAGCAGAATACCTGACCGGAGGTGCAGAGAAATGATAGACCGCAAATTGCTGAAAAAGCTTTGCACTGCCGGAGGAATATCCGGTGACGAAGGTGAAGTAAGGAAGATTATACTTGAAGAAATAGAAGAAATTGCCGACAAGATAACGGTTGACAATCTTGGAAATATTATAGCCTTCAAAAAAGGGAAAAAACGCCCTACAAAAAAGCTTATGCTGTCCGCACATATGGACGAAGTCGGATTTATCGTAACAGATATACTCCCTGACGGCAGTCTGAAATTTGACTGTGTAGGCGGTATAAATGACAGTGCTGTATTTGCTAAGC
>CACYDD010000141.1 GCA_902773065.1 uncultured Ruminococcus sp.
AAGTCTTTTTTGTTGGTTCTGGCTGCACCAAACTTATCATTCATTTCTGCCAGTGTCATCTGTCTGTTCATGATTATATTATATCATATTTTCGATAGATTGGCAATTATGCGGTGTTGCCCTAACAAGCGAGAATACTCAGGAACAAGGGATGAGCTTATCAGCATGGGCTATGATCCATGTAAACGATGCAATCCATAATACAATAGCCGCCTTTTCAAATGGAGATTTCCGTTTGAGAAGGCGGCTGTTTTTATTGGCAATAAAATATTGATAATTCGTAACGAATATATTATAATAGTCAGTAGAGGTGGTAATATGAAAAAAAGAAATGCAAGAATAATCATAAATAAATCCGGCGGTTCATCAAGTGAGAACTCATACACATATCGTGTAACACTTCCAAATAGTTGGGTAAATGAGATGGGATTGAGGAAAGATAACAGGGAATTGGAATTGCTATTTGACGGACAGGTTATTAAGATCCGTCCTCGACAGAGCTTAACAGATTATGTTAATTCGCATAGAACGGATGAATTATATGAAATTCGGTTTTATAAAGATGATATGTTATGTACCACAATTATCGCAAATTATACCGAAAAAGATATAAAAATTGACAATGAGTCTGTAGACATAATATATCTGGCGTTTGGAAATAATCTGACACCTGATTGGAATGACTATCTTGATTTTTTACGAGAACGCTGTATACCGCAACAGCGTGACGGGATAAAAGAATATCTCAGTGCCATAGGTGTTGCTGAATATGATCCGTTTCAAATTATACAGAAAACGAATGGCATTATGGCTGAAGACCATCATAGATTGGAAGTGAAAAGGCTATGAATGTAAAGCTGGCTTCTAACGAAAAGATAGCAGAGACATCTTCAAAGGGCAATCAGGAAAAGTGGAAGGATGGAGAATTGTGGTACAAGCTTGATCACTTTGGGTATGAAGCTTTGGCGGAAACACTAACGTCCATCATTTTAGAGGAAAGCAATATTGAAAAAGAAACACCTTTCAGATTTGTAAGATACGAAATGTCAAGTGTGATTGCTCATGGACGTGAAAGAACATGCTGCATCTCCCACCATTTCCTTAATGAGTTTCAATCCTTAATTACTGTAAACACTCTGATTAAAAAAAAATATGGAGTACCGATAATTGAATCATTAAAAAAATTACCAAGCTGCAAAAAAAGAATACTATATCTTGCCGATGCGGTAAAAGAATGTTCGGGACTTGACGCATTTCCTGAGTATCTGACCCTTTTGTTTGAGATAGATTCATTGATAGTAAACGATGACAGACATTTGAATAATATAGCAGTTCTTGAAGAAAACGGAAAATACGCATATTGTCCAGTATTTGATAACGGAGCAGGTCTTTTGTCTAATATGATGATATTAAGAGCAGATATTGAACCGAAAGCGCTGATTCGATCTCTTAAAGCGGAACCGTTTGGAATGACATTTAATAGGACAATCAAGACAGTCAGAGACATGTTTGGAAAAGTATTGCAAATCCCCTTTTTTTCAAAATCAGATATTTATGACAGACTCTCTCCCCTATTGGTTTATTATCCGGAACGAGACCGATCTATTATATCGGACAGAGTTATCGAATGTATTTCAGAAAGGCAGTTACAGTATCAATGATTTTTAATGAAGCCGCCTTTTCAAATGGAGATTTCCGTTTGAGAAGGCGGCTTTAACATAATGAGGTAGGAGAGAACAGAAACACCTTACATTACAGTCGTATATTATGATTGTCGCGTTTGCCAATGTTTTATGCTCTCAGTTCCCTTTTATACTTATAATATGTGTTTCTTGAGATATTACCTATCAGCTTAATTACATCCGGATCATTGAGGGAGCCTCCGAAGTCCTTGCTGTATTGAAGTATAAGCTGCTTGGAAAGTTCTTCCTTTTTTATATGGAGTTTGGTGCCTCGTGTATGACCAATCTGTTTTCCTGACAGCTTTGCCGTTCTGATCCCTTCAGAAGTTCTCTGACGTAGATCAGTGACTTCTTTTTCTGCCTGCTCGAAAGCCAGCATGATCTGTTCCTTTGCAAGCACCATCAGATAATCGTTGATGGCTTTGAGAATAATATCGGTTTTTGTGCCGGTCATTGATATGTTGTTGGACAAAGCTTTTTTATAAGTCTCAGTGTTTATTTGAGGTTCTTTGAGAAAAACAAGCTCAATGCCCTTATCGTAAAACTCAAAATATTGTTTTACTCCTTCTTCCGCATTTCTGCTCATTCGGGATACGCTGTCAAAGACGATAGTAATATCCTGCTTGCCGTTGGTAAGATTTCTTTCAACAGATCTTTTCAGCTTCTGCCATTCGGGACGTTCTGAAGTTGTGCCTGTAAATTCGTCCTGATATATAACCGCTTTGTTATCGAAATTTCTGATGTTCCTAAGTTGCCGTTCAATGTTCTGTTTGGTGGTAGATACTCTTGCATACCCATAGACCATGTTTTCACCGTTCTTTCTATCATTTATTGTACAAAATCTGGCGATCGTCAGAAAAGGTACTGATTTTACCCCCAAAAACGCCCTAAAAACGAACACTTTTGGTACAACGTCAGATTTTGTACTAAGTCACTGACTTTTCAATAGATCCTGCTGCATTTCCATTTTCAGTTCCTTCTTGTATTTGTAGAATGTATTCGGGGATACCCGGAGATGGCGTATGCACTCAATATCGTTCATACTGCCGCCGAAATCTCTGGAGTATTTTTTGATTCCCTCTCTGACGGCGATGCCTTTTTTTGTTTCAAGCTTCGCGCCTTTTTTCTGTCCGATTTGCTTCCCTTGACTGCGTGCGTTTTCTATGGAGCTTTTTATACTTTTTTGGCGAACCAAAACATCAGTACGCTTTTGCTCATATCTAATCAAGATTTGATCATGTATCAATTCCATTAGTATAGCGACAGTATCGTTATAGGGATACAGCTTTCGGATTCTATCACATACATCAGAATTAAAATACGGTTCCTGTAAAAACACCAGCTTAACGCCCATACGATAAAATTCATCATACAACTGAAAAGCAATTTCATCAGCTTGACTCATACAGGTAATGGATGCGAAGACCAGTGTATCTCCTTCTGTGATTTTATTTTTAAACTTTTCTATCGGTTCCGAATGCTCAACTGTAATATGTTCCTGAAAAACTGTTGCAGTAGGAAATACACTGATGATTTGTTCTTTCTGTTTCTCCAAGTTCTTTTTCTGATTGGAACTGCAATAACCGTATATCATTTTTTCCTCCTAATAGCATAGTATTTTCTTATTCTTCAATCGAAAAACCGATATGGTGGTAATAAGCTCTGGTTTCGGTGGGTGTCATCATGATCTCTCCCTTCTATTCTTATATTAAAACTATTATACATCAAAAGCAATATAATGTCAAGCATATTTAATATACATCAGATTTAATATAAGTTTTTTGCTCATATTCAAATGGATTTTAATTTCCCGAATTGCAATAGCAAGTTGAAACAATTTTGATTCTGTAGCAGAAAACCGAGAGCTTCTCGGAGGAGGAGCGGAGCGACGAC
>CACYDD010000142.1 GCA_902773065.1 uncultured Ruminococcus sp.
GTATTCGCAGCCGCAGTTCATGCCGATTTCTTTCAGCCGCAGCATGGGGGGTGTCTGAGCCAATCGGGTGATGAATGCGGGAATTTCCCGGGAATATATGTCCCAAAGTGTGTCATAAGAAAAGGAATTGTTACTCATTTGGCGCATCACCGCTTATCAAGGTTTGAGTAATCGGAGGGGTATCTGTCTTATCGTCGTTTCTCCGGAAAGTGATCACGGCGAGGAACGGCAGACAGCAGAAAAGGGCGTAGGCATATCTGAATTCGGCAAAGACAGGTGTGCCAATCAGCAGCGTAAAAATGATCGCCAGACAGGGTACCGTCAGGAACACCGTCAATTTGTTTTTTTTGCGGTATCCGATGTAGGCCACAAGAAGAATAAGCCATGTATGCAGGCCTATGCTGACAAACGGCCGGAGAAGATCAAAATATTCAAACAGCTCGGCATATCCGAAAATACCTTTCTCTACAATGCCTGATACAGTTGTTCTCTTTACCCCAAGATCATTAGCTTGGCATAAGAAGCCAAATCTCCAGTAAACATATCCCCCGTTCCAGTAACCTCTGGTCTGATCAATCCAAGCTGCCAGATATGAACGTGGATGAGCAATTCCCATTTTCAGGTATAGTTTAATAAATTCCCATTTGTGGGTTTTGAGATAATCCTGATTTCCTTCCCTTATAAGATATTTGATAGGATTTGAAATAGTTGATTCGTATACATTTCGGAATCCTTCCGGATCGGCAATTTTTGAAATCAGTTCAAGCTGATCTTGTGGAATGTCATCGTTTTCAATCAATGTTCTTGAAATCTGCTGGAACTGCAGAGACATCACTTCAGCTGTATCAGCCTGTTCTATATTGAACGAGTTTAGTACCGGATATGACAGAATGAGTGAAACAACTAATATGCATACCATTGAAAGGCAGATCCCCGGAGCCTTTTTCCGGAAGAAGATGACGGAGATGATTATCAGGATAAACATTACGATCAACCCGTTGCCTCTGAAGAGACAGATTCCAAAAGCTCCCAGAGCAAGCAGAACCATATCCAATGTATTGTTCTGACCGATTTTTCTGAAATATCTGAATGCGGAAATGGTGAAAAGGAGCACACTTGCGCTGAAAGGAACATCTTTCCACATGGTGAAGCTATATAAAATGTGATGTGGCATGAGCATATATATCAATGAAACAGCGAGAATTATCTTCTTATTTATATTCAATTGATACAAAGTAACCACAGCATATGAGAAACAGGCCGACATCAATATAATTGAGAACAAGCTGTATAATGCAACACCCGCGTTGATATCATGAAGGACTGATGTACCTATAAATACAAAAAAACGTATCAGATTTGTGTGGTAAAACGGATGCCAATTTGTGTAGTTGCCGGTAACTATTTGTGTCAGTTGATTGATACTGTCATTAGAGATGATTCCGGGATAAAAACCGAGGAAAAAGACAGCGGAATAGAGAGCGCCGATCAGCCCAAAAACACGCAGGAACAATTTCCGTGAAGAAATGGTATTAGGATGATAAGCCCATGAAAATGTTACCAGCTTTTCTGTTACAAATCGGAGAATAAAGAAGCTGATATATGTTCCGCCAAGAAAAAGCCAAGGAAAGCAGAAAAAGAAAATCAAGTTACTTATAAGTAGAAAATGATTTGAGAATAATTGTGTCGCGATGGGGGAGGCAATGGTTTTAATAATAGATGACAAAATAATTGATGAAATATCATAGTTCGCCATGATCAGCACGACTGAAAAAATACATGCTATGATTAGATTCGCGCGTTCCTTCTTAGAAAAGATTGCTCGTTTGTTTTCGTTGTAATGACTTCTGCACCAGAACGCGCACAGACCCAGAAATAGATAGATTACGTACATTGAGCTGGTGTTGGACATAATGATAAGCCAGCTGAACATGGTAATAATCTGTAAGTAGTTGTGAACTGATGTGGAACGGTCACTGAAAAGGCAATTCCCGAGCCGGAATTGTATGTTTGTTAGTCTCATATAATGTCACCTGTTTTGTTCTGTTTTAGCAGTGGAGCTGTATAAATGACAGAAACTGTCACGATTATTTCCCATTATCGTCACTATCGATTAGCTGCTTGTATTTTTTTTTGCCGTCTGGCCTTGCGCCGCTTCTGCGCCATGAATTTCTTGGCCTTCCACTCATACATGCCATAGTCCACGGCAAAACAGACCGCGAAAAACACAATGAATTCCACCAGTGCCGAGCCGATCATGCCAAGCACGCCGGAAAATTCTGCTCCTTCGGAGAGCCCGTTCCGGTGAGCCTGCCAGAGATCCGA
>CACYDD010000143.1 GCA_902773065.1 uncultured Ruminococcus sp.
AGGAGTCGAACCTGCGGCCTCTTGAACCCCATTCAAGCGCGCTACCAAGCTGCGCCACACCCGGATATTACTGTAATATTATAGCACAGCAAAGCCGAAATTGCAAGTGGAAATTCATCATCAATCCGCACAATAAAGTAGCGTATTTTTTGTTGAATATATACTATTCCTCGTCTGTATCCTGTCCTTCGCTGTTTGTGTCCATGACTTTTTGAGACTTGTTTGCTATAATAAGCTTGAATAATTCCGAGGAGAAACCATGATAGATCAGATCAAAACAGGAAAATTGATCGTAAATAAATACAATTTGTATATAATATTCAATTTATATCCAGGGATATATTATTCTGTTCGTATATTTATTCTTTATTATACTTAATGTATTTTATGTATATACAAAAAATTGTATATACAAAGAAAGACAGAAAATATGTTAAAAAAGCTCATATTAATTTATCCTATCTTATGGTATAATGAAAAAAAGTTTTGAGTTAACACTATCAAAACAATTCTATATTGAATCAATGAGAGGTTTTAAAAATGGGTTTACTGGATTTCAAAAACAAAATCAAAAAGAATACAAAACCACAAATCAAAGAACAGCCGCTTCAATACTGGGAGGAAGACTCCTTTATGATCATCATTCCTTCGGATACATCGGTTGATCCTACTGTGAATATCGGTGAGAAACTCGGAATGATCGAAGGAATTCGGGTAATGTCTGTTGAAGAACCGACAGAAGAAAAACCAGGGTTCATCGCACTTGAATATGACGAAGAGGGCTATGCGGTCGGATATGATTACAGAGATTTTGCACTTCCTGACATGATGGGAATACAGAAACAGCAACTGAATGAAGAGGAAGTAGCTGCACTGGAAAGAGCAGATAAGGCACTGACATTATTCATGAGATTTCATGACAACAGCAAAAAATCCTATCATTTGCAGCTGAAACTGGCTGTGGCACTTGTACCCGATTTTGCGGCTGTACTGGATGAAAGTGCTGAAAAATTGCTGTCGGCACGCTGGGTCAATATGGCAGCAGCCTCCAGTGTACCGCCGGGAAATGATGCCCTGTACAGCGTACAGGCGATTTCAGGAGAAAACGGAGAAGTGTGGCTTCACACACATGGACTTTGCCGCTGTGGGATCACTGAACTTGAGATCGTACAGTCTGATACCGAAAACATTCGTAATCACTATGAGCTCATCCGAAGCCTTGCCAACAGACTGCTTGACAAAAACGAGGATGAAAAAAATGCAGGATCGCTGTTTATCGGTCTGATCGGCGACAGCATTCCGATCGTTGTCACTCATGTGCCGTGGACGGACGGTATTTTTGAATACAATAATCTTTCTCTCGGCGGACTTGCGGACAGAGAAAACGGACATAACGCTAAAAGAAGTCTGATTTTTGTCTACAAAAACGAAAAGGACGAGGAAAACCATATTCTCAGCAAGGTAAACATTTATGATAATTACTGGGGCGACAATGCCATGTTCTTTATCAGCACCCCCGAAACCGAACGAATGAAAACCCTTGCCCGTGAGCGTTTCGGCTTTGTAAAAAGAGCAGCAGAAAACGATGATTACACTGTGATATTAAAACTTGGTCTTGATACAGATCAGAAATACCGTGAAGAGGACAATGCCAATTCCAAAGAACACATCTGGTTTGAGCTTGTTGGCTTTGAGGGTGACAAATTCAAAGCAAAGCTGACACAAGACCCCTACTACATTGATGATCTTCATGCAGGCTATATCGGCGAATATACTGTGGACGATATTACCGACTGGCTCATCTGCACCCCTGAATGCAACATCAGCCCAGAAACCGCTTACTTACTGGTAAAATAAGGAATCAAGAATGAAGAGTGAGGAATGATTGCAGAACCGAAAGGATCTTCTCTTTTTTGGCAAGTCCGTTGGAAAAGGCGGTGGCATTTCCGCAGGCTGTACCGAGTCTGAGGGCGTAATCATAATCTTTGCGGCTCTGATAACCTGCAATAAATCCTGCTACCATGGAATCTCCCGAACCGACAGCACTCTGTACTTCCCCTTTGAGTACTCCTGTGCGGTGTGTTCTTCCGAATTCGTCAAGAAAAAATGCCCCCTCTCCACCAAGAGAAACCAGAACATTGACCGCTCCCCTGTTTTTCAGCTCTGCCGCATATTTTTCAATATCGTCAGAGCTTTCGATTTTCAAATGAAAGATTTCCTCAAGCTCCTGCCTGTTGGGTTTGATCAGAAACGGATGATATTTCAGCGTATTCAGAAGAAGCTCCTTTGAAGCATCTACAACAGTAATTACATTTTTTCTGCTGAGCCTTTGAAGTATGATTTCGTAGATATTGTCCGGCACTGTATTGGGGATACTGCCGGCAAGGACCAGTGTGTCGCCGTTGGAAATCGTATCGATTTTCTGCATGAGAAAATCAAGGGATGATTCGTCGATACCAGGACCTTGTGCATTGATCTCGCTTTCTGTTTCTGATCTGATCTTAATATTGATTCTCGAAATGCCGGTGTGCAGTCTGATAAAATCTGTGCAAATTCCGCTTTCCTTCAGACCATTTTCGATAGCGTCACCTGTAAAGCCGGCAATAAAGCCAAGGGCTGTACTTTCAATTCCAAGTTCCGAAAGTATCAGAGAAACATTGATCCCCTTTCCCCCGAAATAATATTCCTCCCCTTTTGTACGGTTG
>CACYDD010000144.1 GCA_902773065.1 uncultured Ruminococcus sp.
AAGATATGGAGTTTTTCTTAAAATGAAAGTCTTTTGATACATACATAGGGACGAATGTTCTGACAAGCATGCCTGACGATGAATTAGGCGCATCACGAATCTTAATGACCTTGGTGTTTTGCGAAGCTGACAATGGCGTTGAGATAAAACAAGCTGTACGAAACGGCATAGAAACGAGAGGTGACTGTGAATCAGTTAAAATATAAAGCATAAGAAACTCCTTTGGTCGGATAACCAATGAGTTTCTATGCCTTATCATGAGAAAGGGCCGACAAAAACAAAAAAGAATAACGCAGGCTGCAGCTCGGGCTCCTTCAATTGCTGATATACAATTGCTCATGATTAAAGCTAAGGAACCCATCGAAGTGGATGAGCAGCCTGCGTTATTCTTTTATTAACAAATATTAAATTTGTTATGCGCCTAGATACACAAAAAAACGAGCATCTTTAATGATACTCGTTACTAATTATTTAATATAGCTAAAACAAAAACACTTTGCCTTGCCTATATGATACCATATTTTCAGAAATATGTCAATGAAAAAAACGACAAAAATAGTTGGCGCTTTTTGTGATTTTTGACAATTGCTGTTATAATAAAATTAGAAAAAAACAAAAAGGAGGTTAAATATGGCTAGCAGACGAATGCTTAATATAGCATTAATGAATTCTGATGAGTTTTGGGAACTTACTGACAAGGCAAAGATCTTGTATTTCTACCTTGCGCTTAATGCCGACGATGACGGCTTTATAATTGGACTAAACCAAACAATGCGGTCTTTGGGATGCGATTTTTCTGATTTTGAAAAACTGGTTGAGAGTGGTTTTATTATTGCATTTCAATCAGGGAAATCAGTTATTCGTCATTGGAAGGTACATAATTATATAAGAGGAGATATTTATGTTCCAACGCAGTGCACTAAAGAGAAAGCTATGTTGGCTATCAATGGGGCGAAAGTCTACTTTATTAAAGATAATAAAGCTGAACTGAAAATGTATGGTGACAGTAGCGTTGACGCAACGTTGACGCAGGAAAGCGAAGATAAGAATAATAAGAAGAATAAGGAAGAAAAAAGCCGCTCCAAAAGCGGCAACGAGGAAATAATGGAGGCGCTTTATGATAAGGGCATTTGAAACACTGGCTGCAAAGGCAAATGAGGCAAACAAGCCAAATGAGAATGATTATTTTGGAGAAGACGGGCTGTTATATTGCGGAAAATGCAATGAGGTCAAGCAATGCAAGGTAACTATGTTGGAAAAGACGTATACCATGCCTATAATGTGTGCATGCGATAAGGCCGAGAAGGCTGCATTGGAAAAATACCGATGGAAAGAAAGGATAGAGGATATGAAAGAACAGGCATTCAGCGACGGCGCATTAAAGAACTGCACATTTGAAACTGATGATTCTAAGGGTCGCTTAGTCTCAAAAAAGGCAAGACAATATGCCGAAGAGTTTGATCCGGCGAAAAGCAAATGGCTCCTGATGTATGGCGACTGTGGAACTGGCAAGAGCTTTCTGGCGGCGTGTATTTGCAATGCTGTTATTGAAAGAGGATTTTCTGCGAGGTTTACATCTATCTCGGAGATAGAAAGCGAGCTGTGGGCTGCTGCCGATAAAGGCACCGTCTATAATTCGCTCAAGAAATATGACTTACTGGTGATCGATGATCTTTTCGCAGAAAGGGAGACGGAGTATATGATGGAGATCGTATATAATGTGGTCAACGCAAGGTACAATTGCCGTAAGCCCACTATTATAACAGCAAATATAAGCGTGGCCGATCTCGTTGATTCGCCAAATGCAAATAAGAAAAGGATATTCAGCAGGATAGCTGAGCTTGTCGAGCCTTGGAAGATATCGGGCAAGGACAGGAGGCTTGTCAAACTGAAACAGACCTTGTTGGGTCAGAAATCCAGCAAATAATTTATACTATATAAAAGGCCGGGCGTGTCCCGGCTTTGTTTTTGCATTTTAAACTTTTGTTTCTTGACTGTTATCCCGGTATGTGCTATTATAATTATAAAGGAACACTCTCGGACAGGAGGAAAAGAAATGAAAAAGAAACTGATATTAGCGTGTATGGCAATAGCTCTTTTGTTCAGTACAGCAAATGCAGTCTGCGCCGGCTCGGGTTCATTCGGCGGAGCTGTTATATCTGCTTCGGCTGTTGAAAGTGCGGAATATGACTATGTATTGCTTAACGACGGAACTATAGAGCTTACAAATTATAAAGGCACCGATACTGATATTGTTGTGCCTGGCGAAGTAGACGGTTATAAGGTGTCGGCTTTCTCTAATTCTCTGTTTGGCTGGAACTCTAAGGTCACAAGTGTTGTTATCCCAGAGGGAATTACTGATATTCGGGATAGTTCATTTTATTCTTGCTTATATTTGGAGAGTATTACGTTACCCGAAAGTCTGGAGACTATTGGCAACCAAGCATTTCAGAATTGTCACAGACTTAGAGAGATCAATAATCCGCCAAAGCTAAAAAGCATAGGATATCGTGCTTTCCAAAACTGTTTTGAAATAACTTCTCTGACGATTCCCGAAAGTGTCACATATATAGGCGGCGCTGCATTTAGTTCGTGTAATAAGTTATCGGAAATTGATTTCAAGGCAAATGTTCTGAATATATTACCTTCGACTTTTTATAGTTGCACCAGCCTTGAATCAATAAAGCTCAGTGATAGTATATCAACCATAGATAAAGATGCATTTTATAACTGCACCAACCTAAAAACTGTTATGCTACCAAGTAAAGTCAAAACGATAGGAAGTTCGTCTTTTGCGTTTTGCAAATCATTAACAAACATATCTTTCCCCGGGAGTTTGAAGACTATTGGAAATCACGCATTTTCAAACTGCACAATGCTTACAAGAATCGAGATTCCAAATAGTATCAATAGCTTAAGCGATAGTTGCTTTAGAGAATGTTCAAGACTTGATGAAGTTATAATACCTCAATCTGTATCATCTATAGGAGATTGTGTCTTTGAAGGTTGTTCTTCACTAAGCAAAATAGAGATGCCGGACAGTATCAAGTATGTTGGGAATGGTGTCTTTTGGAATTGCACAAGCCTTAAAGATGTTAAGCTCTCAAATGGTTTGACAGAGATAGGAAGCATAATGTTTCAAAATTGCAGTAAACTTGAAAAGATAGATTTGCCCAAAAGCATAACGGCAATAAAATCTGCTGCATTTTATAACTGCATAATGCTTAAGGAAATGGAAGTGCCTTATACCGTTGAGAAGATAGGAGCCGAAACATTTAGCGGCTGTATTAATCTTGAAAGTATTTCCATACCATATAA
>CACYDD010000145.1 GCA_902773065.1 uncultured Ruminococcus sp.
ATAGAACTTGTCAACATTCCGTATCTCGATTTTGTTGTCCATACGATCAATCCCTTCAAAAAAATAGTACAGCCCTTCGGCTATGCTATCATTCTACATGGTGATTATCAACTTTTTATCTACTTTTGGAAATTTCTTTGCAACAAAATTTTGCTGTGACTTTTCCGCCATTCTCGTGATTTTCTACCGTGAGCGTTCCGCCGCATTTCTCGCAGATGATACGGCAAATATATAATCCAAGTCCGAAATGCAGCTTGTCAGGCTCTTTATCATCTCTGAAAAAAGGTTGTGCTGCATTGATAAGTGCTTCATCTGTAAAGCCCTTTCCATCATCAAGAACGGAAATCGTGAGCATATTTTCCGATATATGACACTCCGATACAATGGACTTTTCTGCATACCGCACAGCATTGGAGATCAGATTTTCGTAGACCTGCATGACAAGCTCTGTATCAATGGAAATCATCATATCGTCCAAAGTGCTGTTGATCCTGAATTGCTCACCGCATATCAGAGTGCCTGTTTCAGTCAGCATTGCAATTAACTCAACCGATGAAATATCTCTGTTATTCGGAACAATATCCTCTAATTTCTGTACAGTGTTCATTTTTTGCGTGTAGCTCTCCATCCGAGAAATTTGTCCGTTCATCATGGATAGAACAGACAGCAGTTTTTCTTCCGATACCTTGCCGTCCGGAATATATTTTTCAAGGAAATCTGCATACCCTTTGAGGACTGTCAACGGCGTTCTCAGGTCATGTGCAAACGCAGAGTTTAGCCGTTTACGTTCCTCCAATGACCGCCACATTTCCTGATTGCTTTCGTACAGAGCCAATCGCATTTCATCAAATGCCGTACAGAGCATACCAAATTCATTCTGCTTTTTGTATTCCACCTTGAAATCAAGCTGATTGTCAGCAATTTTTCGGGAAGCGTCAAGCAGAATATTTATAGGATTTTTCAGTTCACGATTATAGAAAATTGCTCCCGTCAGAACTATACAGAAAATCACCCATAAGGGAATCAGAAGCATCTGTGTATTGCTGATTATCCAGTATGTTGCTTGACGTTTACGGTCATAAGGCTGTACGGAATCTCCATTGTGATCGGTATAGACAACATACTCGTGATTATCCTCACTGATATGCAGTTCGTAATAACTATCTGATAGCGTTAATTCGGGATATTTATATCTGTACCAATCCTGCAAATAATTGGTAGCAACTCCAATACCGAAAGAACCGATTATGGAAAACAACAGACATATCGGCAAATACCATGCAAACGCCCATTTGAGCGATTGCCTGTTCTTTTTTACTTTACCCATTTGTACCCCATTCCCCAGACAGTCTCAATGTGATATTCCTCTCCGCATTTTGACAGCTTTGCTCTGATACGGCGGATATGTTCGGTAATGACCGAGCTGTCGCCCTCCGCATCATAGCCCCATATCTTCTCATAAATACGCTCTTTGTCATAGACCTGTCCGCAGTTTAGTGAAAGCAGTTCGATTATCTGATACTCCTTTTTTGCAAGCTCAATCGCTTTCCCCTCTGCCGAAATCGTCTTAGCAGTATAGTCGATTGTCAGGCCCCCGAAAAATCGGACGTTTGCCTGAGACTTTATCCTATGGTCGCGCCGAATATGGGCAGCTACCCTTGCTCCAAGTTCGTCAATGGAAAATGGTTTGATGATATAATCATCACCGCCCGAAGAAAATCCGGATATTTTATCGCTGTCCTCAATCCTTGCAGTCAGAAATACAATCGGACAGGATACATAATCACGTAATTTTTGGCATACTGTCAGCCCATCACCGTCAGGCATATTCACATCAAGCAAAATAATATCCAGATTTTGAGCAGCTTTTTCAATAGCCTCTGCTCCTGAATAGGCAGTAATTACCAGATAGCCATTGATTTCAAAATAATCCTTCAGCAGGCTCACGACATCTTTTTCATCATCGGCTACTAATATTTTGTACATAAGCATTACCTCATCTGTTTTTGTACTATGATACAGCATAAATATCAACTTTTTATCAACTTATTCTTATAGGTTTATTATACTACAGTATTCGCATAAATTCAAGACATGATTTCTAACCTTTGAGCAAACCGAGGACTATGCTAATTGTCGTATAATTCAAAGAGGAACAGTATATTTTGACTGTTCCTCTCTATTTTATCGAAATATGGCTGTTTGATCTTACCTTGTATCCATTAAATGTGGTTTCCGAACTAAATATGCAAAAACGACCAGGGAAACCTGGTCGTTGCCTTTATATTCGTTTTTTCGCAGGATATTAGGCAACACCGCACAGAGATTGCGGTGTTGCCTTAAATCAGAGTTTCTTTGCAAGCTTCTGGATTATCGCCATTTCCTGACGGATAAATCTGGCGCTTCCGTCGGCGGTATAGAAGTTGTAGCCGTTCACGCCGCCCAGAGTAGTCTGTTCGCTGCGGACGAATCCCTTTGCCCTGATGCCCTCCGGGTCGAACTCGATGTTATCTTCAGCCCAGGGCTTGCAGAAGGGGTCTGCTTGCGGCACTGGCTCAGGTTCAGCAGCAGGTGCAGGAGTTTCCACAGG
>CACYDD010000146.1 GCA_902773065.1 uncultured Ruminococcus sp.
AATGAAATTTCTCACCTGTTTTCTTATCTTCAATTTCGTACTCGTGAGGAAGAACTTTTTTCTTCAATGGATACGGCGGGCCATTCCTTTCGCCCCACTTTTGTCCCTTGATTCCGTGATGAGTCAAAATTTCAGCGTTAGCAGAAACGTGATGTAAATATTTATCAACCCATCTTTTTCCAAGGACTATGTATCGTCGTATAAGATTAATACATATCACCGTCTTTCTTTATACTATCACTATTTTTTAAAAAGGTCAATAAAAGTATTGATTTTCTTCTCATATCAATGATATAATCAATACAAACATTTATAAAACAAAGGAATACTATAATGACTGAATTTGATATTTACGGTACACATATACCATATTGCGATATTAAAGATTACAAAATCGTTCAAAGAGAATATATTTATCGTCCTTCATATAGGGAAAAATCCTCACCTTTTGGAAAAATATTCTCAAAAGGTGAATATGAATTTGACAGAATGCTTCCATACGCTGCGATTCTTACCAAGGAAGACAGCGATTACAAACTTGCTGTCAAAAATGTTAATGTGACCACAGTTAAGTCAGCAATTTTGAAAGATATTGCCGTTGGTGCTTTATCGGCTTTTAGAGATAAAATGAATCGAAAACGATTTCATTGTAAAAATGTTGCCGGAAGATGCTTTACAACTTTTCTGGACGACATACCAACTGTGATTATTAGGAACGATGGAAAGATATCGGATGTTTACAAAAACGATTCCCTTTATCCATTGCTTGGCGAACCTATCGCCCCAACAATAATGATAGTACCGGCGATGTCTATAGAAACCAAAAACGAACAATATTTGTTCTTTGGTAACAGAATTCAATTAAACGATGTTGAATCGGAATACATAAGATTGAGAAACGAAATGGAATTTTTTAAAGAAAATAATTCTCAAAAGAAAAAACCTGTAATTGAAATCAAAAATGTTATTTCAGAATTTCTCCCAAAAGTAAGTAAAAAATCTTTACCAGAGGAATCGTCTTCGTCTACAAATAACGATGAATTAAATGAACAATAAAAGCATTTTTAACCTATATTGTTACTTTTTCCACGGACAAGTATCATTACGGTTTCTTTCAATCGGAGCTTTTGCCAAAAGGTTTTCATCTCCGTAATGGATCGCATTGTGGGTATTAAGGGTTGTACATATCAGATAATCGGGATTCAGAAGAAAATCGGTTTGGTTTTTGATATCGTCCATGAAAATCGGGTTCATATGATGAATGATGATTTTTCCATAAATGTCATAACCTGAAATGCCCAGATCACAGCCGTTATCACGAATAATTACTTTGTCACGAATTCTTTTCCACTCCTGAGAGTGATAGAACATCTGGTTGAATACTCTGTCAAATCCAAAGGTATCTTTTCCAATTATTCCTTTCAGTTGTAAATAAGCAAACCGTTCTTCAAAAGTTTTTAATCTTGAAAGTTCTTTATAGGTTCTTATCATTTGTTTCCCTCATTATAAATACTCACTTGACAAACCTCCCGTATCCGTTATATACTCAACGTAGAAAACTATTATACAGGAGGTGAGCCAAATGAGCAAAAAAGAAGTTTCCCAGTCACTTTTGACTATCAAGATAGTTGACGCTATCATTGATGTGATAAAGATGATTATTGATGCTCTTTTAAGAAATACTTCGGTAAAGTATACTCGTGGTAATTTCGAGCTGGCATATAATGCCGCATAAGAAAGGGTGTCAAAAATGAAAGGAGAAACATGATGGGCTATACAGTCGGGCGTCAATCTGATTTGTATAGTCCGTTTTCTATATAAAAAGTTATAAGCAATATTATTCACATTCGTCATTACCATCGCCGCTGTAGCTTCTCATTGCTTTGATGGCATCAGCGTATAGTTCTTCTATATGCTGAGCAGACTGCAATGCTTCTGTTTTTGCTTTTAAAAGCTCATTCTCTTTTTCGAGTTTTTCTCTTTCGAGCTGTTCTTTCATCGTCCCGAGTTTCAGATAGTGAGTAATGACCTGTGATGAGGCAGTTCCTTCAATCAACTGCCTTTCAGCGAGGTCTACTGCAAGAGATATCATCTGATTCTCTCTCGCTTCGGGAGAAAGAGCAGGTTTTATTCTTCTGGAACTATGGGAAGGAGATTTTTCTGTTGACTTTCTCACCGTTTTTACCCTTCTTTCGTTTTAATCTCAGTTAGTTTTCAAGTACCTGAATATCAGATTCGG
The DNA here is from genome assembly GCA_902773065.1 of uncultured Ruminococcus sp. Classification (GTDB taxonomy): domain Bacteria; phylum Bacillota; class Clostridia; order Oscillospirales; family Acutalibacteraceae; genus UBA1213. The sequence continues at coordinate 2,240 of CACYDD010000146.1, forward strand.
GTACTTTTTTCTTTACAATAGGATAACATTTAAAGAGGCTTATAAGGTATAGTGGAAAATTTTTACAGAAAGGAGAAAAATACTAAAACGAACCTGTCCCATAAGCCCCTGTAAATGTTATCCCAAAATATCCCCCGGAGAATTTTTTAAGACCGCTGCGATAACGGGAGGGGGTGTAATTTTAATGTACCCCCTCGGTGTATCATTTTTATTTACATTTTACTTTTTTTTTCGTTCGCTGTTAATGAAATGAATTCTACCCGTTTTCAGAAGCACTTTCGACCTTTTTGTATATGTTCATAAAATCGTATTTGATAATTTCATCGATTGCTCTTTCTATTTCCTGATTGTTTTCTTCTTCAGAGAGCTGATCGGAAGTTCTTGCAATTCTGCCTAAATACGAACAAGTGTGGTAGCCTTTTTCTTCATCAAACAGCATCCATTTTGTAAAGTCAGTAAACGGATCATAAGGATTGTCGATTGTTGTAAGTGCAACTCTTTTTGCCATGTTTAATCGGTTCACTCCTTTCCGTTTAAATACTTCGACACAGTGGAAGTTGAAACACCGACAGCATCAGCAATTTCGGATGTGCTGTAGCCGGAAGCTTTCATTGAAGCAATTTTATTGATCTTTGCCTGACTCAGCGTTGTCGTTTGCCTTGGTGTTGCTTTTTGTCTGAGGTCATCGATGTCAACGTGATTCAGTATCTGTGTAAGAACATTTTCGCTGATTGCGCCTGCCTGAATTGCTTCCCATTCACGGTCAGAAATTTTTATAGTCGTTCTTTTCGCTCCTACAGAATTCCTTGCCTTAGTAAGTGCCTGTTGTCCTGCTTTTTTTATTTCACCCTTTGTCATACCGGGGTTCTCCTGTTTTTTAGCGGCAACCTCAGCATTAGCTAATGTCTGTGCCTGTCTCTCACGAGGTGCGTTCTTCAAGGCAACATTAAGGCTTGCTTTCAGGGAATCTACTTCTTTCTGATAAGTTTTCTTGGCAGAAGAAGAATAAGGAATTTTACCTGTATTGACCATTTCTTTACGAGCCTGATTCGCTAAGGACTTCATATGGTTGGCATAATCCGCATAGGCTTCTTCCTGGGGGGTACCTGATGAAAGAGTACGGGCATCCTTTGTTTCAGCCATTTTTGTACTCTTTTGTGTTCTGACCCTGGTTTTACCTGTCTTCTTGTCCACATATTCCTCATAAACCTCTTTATAGCTTTGTTCGCCTGTTTCTTTGTTGATAATCGGACTACCTCTTCTTTTCAGTACAGATGTTTCAGATTTGGCTCTTGAAATAAGGGTTGATGCCCCTTCATGATACCTTCCGTTTTCATCATACGTACCCTGATACTTTTTCTTCAATAAAGTAATTCCGTTATCGATTTCACTTTGTTTGTAATCAAGCCCATGTTTTTCAGCATCAATTACTACCATCGAATGCCGAACCGCTCTTGCCAATTCGTCCTGCGTTGCTCCTTTGAGGGTCATATCCGTGATAAGATTAGAAACTTTACCCATTTCGGTCTGGGTGTTTTTCATTTTTTTATAAGTTCCTTCCGGCTTACCACCATATGTGGTTTTGGGGTCAAACCCCTCCAGCCCTTTCAAAGGAGGCGTGGAAGTTATTTTTGTCGATCCGCCTGTCGGTATAACCATAACGGTATCGCCGTCAAAATCAGCACCCGAAAGCCTTTCTGCAACTTTGCTGTTGATACCTATTGCATCCATAGGATTATTACCAAGAACTCTTTTACCCTCAGCCTGCTTATTGTTGACCGTAAGAATCGGTATCTCAAAAGTTCCGCCATGTGGATACCGCACCAGAGCGACCTGTTCGCCATCACGATAATTAGGTGCATAAACTTCATTATCTTTTATACTTGTCAAGGGCAGAATAACCTGATATTTCTGTCTTGGCAAAGCCGCCGCCTGTAAATGAACAGCCGCTGCATCGCAGTCATCGGCGAACGATTGTAACAGTTTCTTTTTTACGGTAGGATTCGTCAAGGAACATATTTCATCGTACTCTGCTACTTTATCAGCCGCTGCAAAGTTCAACTGCGTCTTTATTAAAGTCATGCTTTGCTTGGAAAGCAACTGGGAAGGCAAATGGTCACTCCATTCACCCCAATCCCCTTCTTCGGCTCTTTTGTTAATCAATGAAAGCTGTCTCTCGCCGTTTTCATCAATATAATAACTCTGACCGCCTGCTTTTATCAGCGAGCCAAACGGATTATCCGGGTCATTTTTAATATTTTTCAGAACCTCTTCTTTAGGTGTGCCTACCTTTTTATTAGTGTTAAATATAACATCCACACCATCAGGCATATCATCAGAATAAACAGCCATTCCTTTGATATATTTCTTTCCGTCAACAAGAATACGAACCTGTGCATAATGCGATTCTCCAAGAGATAAATCATCCACACCTCTTCGAATCTCAACAACACCGTCTTTGTTAATACCGCCTTCTTCGGCATATCGGATTTGCAGACGAGAGGAATCCATACTTTTCGGATATACAAATTTATCAAAGGTTTCTCCTCCGTCATGAGACACATATTCCCTGACGGAATGAATATTCTCATAATCATAAATATCTTTATGCTCCGTTCCTGGAGGGCAAAGTACTTTCAGGTTTGTTTGTTTTCCAGGGTTCGTCACCTGTGGGACACCTGCTCCATAGACAGGATATCCTTCCATTTCAAGAATATAAAGTGCCTGATTCAGTTTTTCCTTTGAAATGCTGAGTTCCCGCTCAACACCTGTTCCGACATCAATCATGCCTTTTTCGTCGATCTGTTTTTTCAGAAATTCAGCGGTTTTCTTTGCCTGATTCATTTTTCGTTCCGAACTTTCGTTAAGCAAGGATCTTACAGATGAGTCATTGGCGAACCCCATTTTATCGGCAATTTCATTCAGACTATATCCTTTTTCTCTCAACGATTTCGCAGTAGCGACATTGAGTGCTCTTCTTTCATCTTTGGCTAAAGACCTTTGTGTTCTGAGCTGTGTTGTAGTAAGTCCCATAGATTTTGCGATTTCTGTTTCACTTAAACCTTCTTTTTGCAGTTCCTCGACTCTGCTCAGAAAGTCGCCGCTGTGTTGATAAGGATTTTCACCGGAGCCCCACGGATAGCGGCCGGAACGTCTCGGCATACCATAGTGCATTAAAATATCTTCTACTGTAGGATTCATCGCTTAACTCTCCTGTTCTTTTATTTTATTGATGATCTTATCAAAAGTAATGATTTTATCAATAATCGGAACAATGTCCGGAGCTGTTGGCTTATGATACAGAATTTCATCGTTCTGATATAATCTGAGTTCCATCTCTATATCCATCGGTTTGATTTTGTATTCCAAACAAAAAAGAGCAACGTATATTTCAAGCTGCTCCATGTGTGCCGGTATTACACCTGTTTTCAAATCGTGGATCCTGAGTAAGCCGTTTCGGAAAGAAATCGCATCGGCTGTGCCGAAACAGTTTTCGGAAAAATATAATATTTGTTCAGGGGTCATCTTATAACCGATTGCATCGTTTACATACATATTCAAGGTTTTGTGTGATTTCGGAAGCTTCTGACCAAGTGTGATACACTGGGCCGCAAACTCATGCAGAACCGTACCTTTTTGAGTTGCCAGAAATTTTGAATATGATTCAGCAACCTTGTTTTCATCATAATTGATCCAATGGTATTTACTCGCCCCTAGAAAAGCGTGCAGTCCGTTAAAATTGGAATGCTTGTTGAAGTTCATATAATACTTCCTCCTTGTTACCGGGATAGATAAATCTGGAAAAAGACATTTCATTAAGTATCCCGATATAATACTCCTGATTCGGACGCCTTTTTGCATTCTCTTCATTTTTGCATTCCAGAACCGCCCACTTATCTTTATAAAGAATCGTCAGATCCGGACATCCCTGAATATAATTACAATCATTTTTCATAATAATACATCCGGGAAACAGACTTTTCAAATCCTTTATCAAATCTGCCTGGAATTTGCTTTCACGCATTAAGTACGCCTCCTGTGCAAACAATATAAAAGAAAATGACTATTTCACTTTCTCTTCATAAAAGGGAATGTTTTTTTAGCGTGCGGAGTGTCTCCGCTGTCAATTCACGCTCAGGTTCATCTATTACACAACTTCACTGCTACGGTTCAAATATAATTCTGAAACGCAGAAATAAATGTGTTTTAACAAAAAAATTCATCGCCATGTTCCCTTGGCTAAGAACACAGCGATGAATAGGTGTAAGAAATATCACCGATTTATTTTATCGGTTCATTCCTCATTGTCATCATTTTCATCTTCGTCAAAAAATTCTTCTTTCGTAGGATAATATTCTTCATAATCCTCTGCTTCTGTGACCCAATCTTCGACATCGACCGAATGACCGCATTTCGGACAAACAAGTACATCATCCACTAAGTTCATTACTGCTGCGCATTCATAGCAGTTGTACTGTTCCAGCCAGTCATAAATGTCGAAAGATTCATCATTGTTTTTACTCATAATATTTTATCTCCTTTCGCTGAAAATATCAAATATAGTATATCTGAGATTTTCATAATAGTAAAGAGATAAAAAGCTTTTTATTCTCCTTCTATAAAAGAAAATGTAAATATTACGAAAGGGTTATGCCGATTTTATATAGATATTGCTGTCACTGCCAATATAATACACCGTTTTTTGCTCTGACATATGCAGACCTGAACGCAGTGGTTTTTTCAGTTCCGATTCGCCGCCTGTCTGGAATTTATCCAATACTTTTACGATTCTGCTCTGCAATTCGCCTTTATCAACCTTTTTCAGAATACCTGCATTAGCATGTTCAATAAGAACCTGAAGCTTGTTGAAATTTCCCAACATCATTTTTTCGCATTTATCAATATACAGCGATATATCATCTTCGATGTATTTAAGATATGCTTTGTCAAAATTCTGAGCATACTGCACTTCAAGAACACTGCTCATGACACACAGTTGGAGAGCAAGGGTGAGGCTTTCCTCGATTTGCAATGCTTTATCAACGGTGGAAACAATATCATTTTTCTCGTTGATGGTTGTTTCAAGGTCAGAAATATAAAACTCGCAGTCTTTCATTGCAATTTTTCGTGCTTGCTGTAAACCTGAAATCGTAGCTATTCTTTGGTCATCGTGTTCCATAATTGCGGAATAGTTATGATAGGCATATTTCGTAAACGTAACCTCTGACATCAGTTCCGCTTTTTTATCGCCATACAGAAATTCCAGAATCTTATCCATGCCAAGTTTGATCCTGTCAAGTTCACTGTTGATTTGTGATAAAAAGTACTGTCCTGTAGCAATCGACATTACAGAAAAAGCACTTAAAGCCGCAGTCTGAACAGTTAAGGCTTTTGCCATATCAACCTTGTATAACGGTAACTGCATTGCAAATTTACCATCCGAACGCAGTAATGTGTTGCCAAAACCGTCTCCGATACGAAGTAACGCATCCGATAATCCGTTCGGCACAGCCATCATATAAAACGTAGAACCGCTTACAGCCGATAATGCCGAAGCACTGTTCAGTGCCGCAGATATCGCAGGAAGCTGTCCGGCAAACGCACTCAGTTTCATTTTCTGAGCGGATGTCAGCTCCAGTTTCTTGTATTTTGGGTTATCATCTATATTGGTAATGTTGCAGGGTTTAATATCAAAATTTCCGTTCTTTTGCAAATCCTTATAGATTTCCTCCGATATCATATCAGAATTTTCATTACGATGTTCTGCCATTCTTTTAACCTCCATATTTTGTAATATAAATCTCATTGTAACTATTATACTACAAAAAATGGAAATACACAATATAATAAATTGTCTGTGCCCACTTGCCCACTTTTTTTCTTTATTTATTATATATTTTATATATTTTTTTCGCAATTAAATAGAAAAATAAACGGGAAAGTGGGCATAAACCGCCAAAACCCGCATAAACACTGAGTTTTTTCAAGCCCACTTTCATTTTCAAAAGCGGGCAGAAACCGGGCAAACGGGCTGAAAATCGTCCGAAATATCCATTGAAATCGTCAAATTCTACACGAAATCACATCAAACCCAAACTCAAAGTGGGCTTTGCCCGGTTTTTAAATATAAAAAGTGGGCAGGAAAATATGATTCTATCTCCATATTTTTCCTGAGTTTTTGTCAATGAGGATAATTCTCCCCTCTATTTCAAAACCTGCCAGTTCACAAATATCAAAGATAGTATGTAACAGTTTATGAAATTTTTCGTCTTCCTTTTCTATATTTCTTATTGCGTTATAAGCAGTGGGGTCAGAATAGCCCTCAGAGTTTTTTCTTGGATCTCTATTTTGCATACAAATATCATCACCTTCTGTCCTTATTCCATTTTTCAATATCTGCTCCGATGTCTTTCAGTTTCAGGGTACACAACCATGCACTGTCTGAATCCTCTAACTCATACCGGCTGATTAAAGCATCTATAGCGACATCGAAGCCGTCATAAAACCGTTTTAATCTTTTTGTACCAAACCCTAACTGCTCATGTAACTGCCATAATATCAATGCTTGCAGTTCCAGCTTATGTTTGGCATCATACTCGGCAAGCTGTCTTTTTATTTCCATATCCATGGCTTTTCTTTCCGCCGCTGTAAAATTTGCTCCGTATATTTTAGTGCCTGATTTTTTTATTTTCATACCGGCTCACCTGTTTAAATATCATCGCTTTTTCGATTGATACTGCACTCTAAAGCCCTCATTTTGCTAAAGTTTTCATTCATAGTTAAAGTCTCCTTTCAATTTACAAGAACATATCGCTCTCATAAAAGACGACGTAAAAACAGCGTGCGAAATATCACACAGTAATAAGTTCACTGTACGGAAGCTCCTCTATCCATTTACAAAACTCTCGCCATTCGTCAAGCTTATGATTTTTTCTGTGTTTGTAAATATTGGAAAGGACTTCATAATTCAGCATGACTGTCCGCTTTTGGTTGTAGGAACTCGGCAAAAGCTGTATCATCTGCCACCAGAAATTTTTGTCTTTGGTTTCAAGAAACTTTTTTCTAAAATTGTTCAAAGCAGATATCGTACATTCAAGAGTGATAGTTGGGCAAATATCTCCCCATTCAGTTTCCTTTTCTGTCAATAAATGCACATGGCTAAAATCATCAAGCGTAAACACTTTTTCGTGTATCTTATGCATCGTAGAACAACTGTTAGCTACCGTTCCGACTTTATATGTATCAAATTCCTTCCACCAATAAAGCGGTGCCAGAATATCAACATACACAGCAATCATTCTGCGGTATTTCGCGTGAACTGAACCGTTTTTCGCAAGCCTGCTCATCAGTTCAAGGTCATTTTCGCCGATATTTACCGATTTCAGATGATAACTCTGTGAATCTACGTAATCGTCGAACACCTCAACAAAATCACTGTCAGATTTGCTCCAACTGTTCTTGGGATTTCTCATACCTCTTATGGCGTGTTCCCAGCCTACAACATCCGCGTTTTCTATTTTTATCATAAAAATCCCCTTTCAAAGAAAAAAGGAAGAGTAATCGTTGTACTCTTCCTTAGTAAATATTTTTATACTGTTTCGATATCTCCGAACACTTGTTTGATAACATTTTAGACTTCTTTTAAACATTGCCAAAGAATTGTTTGATAAATGATTCGTCTACACCTTTTGCCCTCATTTGTTTTACAATTTCTCTATCTCTATCTGTCTTCCCACGCTCATAACTTTCTTCCATCATAGTATTGTAGTCATACAAAGCCTTTTGTCTTGCAGTGTATTCAAGCCTTTTTTGCCGGTCTGCACTGATTTCTTCAAGCGTTTCATAGGCTGTTTTCAGATAGTCATTTTGTTTCGATAACATCTCAAACTCCTCCTTATTTTCAGCTTTGATGAATCTGATCCAGTCATAAAGTGCTGTGCCGTCATTTGCCTGTGGAAGTTTAGGGAGTTCCACAATATGTATTTCCATAATATCTGCGTATTTGATATTTTCTGTATCCTCTCTTAAATGGTACACTGTATGGAAACGTTTTGTCTGAC
>CACYDD010000147.1 GCA_902773065.1 uncultured Ruminococcus sp.
TATTATGACTGGAAGATTGTAATTACATTACAGTCGGCAGAAGAATAAAAGAATATTTTGAATGTTGCGGGACTCTATCCGGTATATGAGAGGAGCTTTGTTATGAAGCGGTTTTTCAAAAGAGTAACATCAATTATGGCAGCAGTTATGATGCTGTTCAATTCTCTGCCGACAGGAGCCCTTGCAGCACAAGGTTCTTTTGGCGCCACGACAAACTTACGTGGCGCGACAGCTGCAAACCAGCCAACAAATGACTATAATTTTAAGTCTATTCTGGGTAATGGCGTGTATTTTGGCATAACTGCCAACAAGCTGGAACAGCAGAACCACCTGCAGACCAACTTTGCAGTCAACTCATATACCAATCAGAATGATGCTGGTACAAAACCGAACCTATCCGGTAATTCTGCCGGTATGTTCTATATTGGATCTGTGGATGGAAACCGGATGGTTCCGGAAAATGACAGCGGCGAATTCTTTATTTTCACATCTAGCGGTGAGGATAAATTCCTGAAGCATGGTGGAAAAACCGATCAGATCTATATCCTCAACATGGATAAAAATGAAATTAAGAATGACGTTGTTAATCCTATTATTTCGCATGGACGCAGTGTTTCAAACACTATGGCTCAAAAACCGGCAACCATGACGGTAAGCGGAAATGAAATTGATACTACAAAATTTGAAGATAATGTTACTATTTATATTGATGCGGACAACATCAATTTCAGCACTACAGGCGGAATAACTATAAAGAAAAAAGCAAATCAGGTTATAGTATTTAACTTTAAATCAAGCAACACGGTTAATATAGCAAAATATAAGATCGTGGTAGATGGGCAGTATTACGAATCCGATACAGATACATCACAAACGTCCGGAAACAAAGCGAAAGATAAAATAGCACAGACCATAGTCTGGAACTGCAACAAGGCAAGCCAGGTCAATGTCGGCACCATGCTGGGTATCGTATTGGCGCCTAATGGCAATGTTACTGTTGGCGGAAATAACATGGGTTCTTCTTCTGCCGGATGGATTATTGCCGGAGGTACCGTAAAGAATCAGAATGCTGAGTGGCATGGTATCTACCAGGAAATGCCTGATGTACATAAGATCAACGTCGTTGCCAGGAAGACAGTGAATGGTGACGATGCGGTCGGAACGGAAAAGTTCAATTTCTCTCTGGAAAGATATAATCACAACACTAAGAAATGGGAAACGGTTGGAGAACAGAAGGCGAATAGTGCAGCCTCCATTGAATTCTCCAATATCAAGCTGCCTGACAATACGTCGGGTTGGGTTGTGTACAGAATCAAGGAGACCGGTGTAAATAACAGCACTCCCAACAAAAATAAATACACAACATCGAGTAAGACTTACTATGCTGCTGTCTATGTAAAGGAATATGGATCTACCAAGAAGGTTCGTATGCCTGGCCCAGTAAAGTATTATCAAACATTTAACGAATCGACTTATAACTCTAACAGGACAAATACTGATGCTAACAGGGCTGGATTGAGCAATCCTGTTTCCAACAATTTGCCCGTGTTTGACAATACCAAAGCGGATGAAACGCAGAAACTGGATCTTGTAAAGAAGATCACGAACCGTACATTTAAAAACGGCGATAAATTCACGTTCACCATTCAGCAGAAGAGTGGCGATACAAAACTGCCCAAGGATGCACAGGGAAATGACATTACATCTGTTACCCTGCAGATTAACAATAACCAGGCAGGACAGAATGCTGCTACAGTCAGCTTCGGAGAATTCCAATTTAATAAGAAGGATTTCGAAAAGCCGAATACAAATCCGAAGCAGTATTATACCAGCAAAACCTATACCTATGAGCTCCGTGAAACAGCCGGAGACAATAAGGGTTTCATTTACGATGATCACGTTGAAACAATTACGCTAAAAGCAACGTACAACGAAGGCACCAACTCAATCAGTCTGGCGCTTGAAACAGATAAAGACGGCATCGCGTTTAACAATACCTTCAGGACTACTACTGTCAGCGGTCAGAAGAAATGGAATCTGAAAGGCGCATCGACAAGCTATATTCCTGAAAGCATTACGGTTAACATTAAGAATGGTCCCCAGATTGTCGATACGTTAACTGTAAGAGCCGGACAGAACAACAACTGGGAATTCACATCCAAAGAACTCCCGATGTATTCCGATGACGGCAAAACGCTGATTAACTACACCATCGATGAAGTTGTTCCGGATGGATTTGACAAACGTATTGATGGCTCTGTCATTACAAATAATCTGAAGACAAAGGTCATCAGGGGCGAAAAGATCTGGGACCTGAAGGGTAATGACGCAAGTCTGCTGCCCGAGCAGATCACAGTGTACATCAAGGATGGCAACACGACTGTTGACACGCTGACCGTCAAGGCCGGTTATGAAGGCAGATGGAGCTTCACCTCCAAGGAACTGCCGAAGTACCGCGAGGACGGCAAGACAGAGATCGTCTACACAGTAGATGAAGAAGAAGTGCCTGGCTTCAGCAAGGTGATCAATGGTACGCAGATCACGAA
>CACYDD010000148.1 GCA_902773065.1 uncultured Ruminococcus sp.
AATCACATTTGCCTTGATGTCCTTCTGATATGCGGTAAGCGTGTCTTTGACACTTGAAAACATCCCTCCGATGCTGCTGAAGAACCCTCCGGCTTTTTCGGATGTTGAGGTGAGGCTGTTAATGAATTTCGTAATTCCTGCACCGATACTGATAAGAACGCCGCCGTTGAGCAGGTCAAGAAAACCACTGAAATCTCCTTTTACCAAGGTATCGGACAAACTTTTGCCTAAATCGCCTAATGATTCACCTATGGATTTTCCTACCTTCAAAAGAATCGATGCCGCACTTTTCAGGGCAAGAAAAATACCGCCTAAAATCTTCTTTGCAACTTCGGCTATTTTTTCCAAAGGCTTGAATTTCGTTTTAATGTTTTCCGTAAATTTATCGAGTGAGGAAGTACTCGGAGCTGTGAAATGAGTTTTGGCAAATTCCTTAATAGCATCAATACCGCCGCGAATTGCTTTTCCTATCACTTCAAATACAGGGCTTACAAATTCCTTAAAAGCCTGTACTTTATCTTTGACCGTCTGAATCGCTGTTGTAAAGGCATTGTTTTTCTTGATTGCTTCATCAAGAGAAGTAAGCCATTCACCAATTTTTCCGGTAACACCCAAGATACCCGAACCCACTGAACCAAGAGTCGGAGTCAAAGGAAGAATCGCTGATATGATTGCCGCAAACGCTTGCTTGCAAATATCAATAACAGCAAACAAACCTTTGAACGTGCTTTTTAAATTATCGGCATCTTTTTTATTAAGCTTGAATTTTGAAGTCAGGTCTTTCAGTTTTTCAGAAAAGCTGACCGCTGTATTTATCGTCACGGGAGGAAAAATATCACTGAATGCCTGAGCAATGGGTTTCAGTATCGTACCAAAACCTTTCATCACATTCTTGATTGATTCCAGAACATTGTAAAAAACTTCAAATGGTTTTGAAACATCCAGTTTGGATAAATATTTCGTTGCGGAATTCGCTATTTTGATGACGGTATCGGTAAACTGCTTTGACAGTGCCTTTGTGTTTCCGATTGCTTCATCAAATACCAAAGCTTTCTTCACATCATTCACACGTTCTCTTATTGTGTTGAATAATTTTACGATTGCTCCATTCTGTTCGATTAAAGGCGACACAAAGCCTGCACCTATTCTTGCAAGTGCAGCTTTTATATTGGAAAGTGCACCTGTAAAAGTCTGGTTTGCATTCTTAGCGTGTTCGCCGAACGCTTCATTCATGGCTTCGGAAAAAATATCGAAGTTGATTTTTCCTTCCGAAACAAGCTGACGAATATCGGCTTCTGTGATCTCCATAGAACTCAGACCGGTTTTGAGAGCCTTTTCCTGTTCTTCTATGGATTTTTTCAAAGCCTTTGTTTTTTCCTGCTGAACTTCCTTAAAATAGGCAAGCTGTTCAGACTGAGATTCTTTCAGAGCCGAAAGCTGTGCTGTTTTGGAAGCTTTCAGTGCTTCTAACTGCTTGTGCTCGGAATCTGTCAGAGCTTTGTACTCTTTTGCATACTGTTCATATTTTTCAGTAAGTACTTCATTGCTTTCTTCCTGTACAGCATTAACGGCGGTATTCCGCTGCTCTTGTGCCGCTTCCTTTTTAGCACTTGTTTCTTCTTTGATAGCAGCTTTTTCATCATTCAGAGCGTTAATCCTGGCTTTTCGCTGTTCTGCAAGCTCTTTTTGTGCAAGCTGTTCATTATAAGCAGTTAGAGCATCTTCAGCTTTTTGCCGTTCCTCGGCACTCTCAGCTGTATTGATTGCTTTCTGCAATTCGGCTAATTTTTGACGGCGTTCTTCTTCTTCCCGTGCCTTTTCCTCCGCCTCGGCTTCTGCATTGATACTGTCGATCTGGTCGTCGATTGCTTTGATTCTGTCGTATTCTTCCTTATCAATGAGTTTGAGATTTTCTTCATATTCTTTATCGATCAGGGCAACTTTTTCTTCGGTCGCTTTCTGAAACGCGGTCACATCATCTTCATATGATTTGGTAAGCTTTTCAAGTTTTTTACTGCTTGCTTTTTCCGCTGCTTCTATTTCCTTATCAAGAGATTCCGACAGAGCGTTATAGCTTTTATCAAATGCTTTTTTCTTTGCTTCATAGGCTTTATCATCAGCTTTTACCTGCTGTTCGTACTGCTTCTGGAGAGCTTCTTTCTGAACAGTGGTTTCAGTCTCGGCAGTGTTCATACTGCCCATAAGACTTTTCACCATTGCTGTAACTTTTTCAGAAGCAACCTTAGAACCGTCATTGACTCCATTGAAAAAATCTTTCAGTGTCGCAGCAGCATTCATACCCCTGTTGGATAGCTGCAATAACTGATCGCCCATCAGTCTGCCGTTACCAGCAACCTCTGTGAAGATTCGGGAAATTCCTTCGTATTCGCTGTTCGTCATCGCCGCAACACCGGTAATTCCCTGTAAGGCGGTTTTCAGCTGTTCGCCTTCTTCAACACCGGATGCCATGAACTGTGATGCTGCTTTTGCCGCTTCATCATAGGAATATGCTGTTCCGTCCACTGATGCAGATGCCTGATCCATGACTTTCTGTACTTTTTCCTCGTCCTGGATCAGACCTTGCAGCATAAAATGAGCGTTTTCAATATTCATAGCTCTGGTAATACCGCCCTGAACAACGCTGTCGGTTAAGAAACTGATTAATTTATTAGCCAAATTCATCACGGAATCGGTGATATTTTCAAGCACTCTCATGCCAACGATACCGAATGCGGAAAATCTTTGCTGTAATGCTTCTACACCAGCTGCAATTTTTTCAAAAGAAATTTCTTTAGCGGTTTTATCAACATTTTCAAGACCCTTTTCGGCTCCATCCATTCTAAGCGATTGTTTTAACGTATCAAGTGTGGACAAACTCGTTTTTACATTCTGCTCAAAATTTTTGTTGTCAAACCGCATTTCAACGACTTTTTCGTCGATGGTATTACTCACAGTTTCTCAACCTCCCTCCATGCTTCATTAGCGATTTTATCAAATACAGGCTGAATCGCAGGGTTGATGTAATCTCTGCCCTGGACCCAGCCCCCGTTTCTTGTAGCGTGACCATATTGTAAGATAACGGCTATCGGAACTCCATTTTGAATATTGGTATTTTTCCATATGATCCTGACCGTTCCGTTTTTGTTGACGATTTCATATTTCCACGAAGCCGCTGTTTTTCCTGTTCTGACCGGTGTTGCGGATGCCAATGCCGCCACACCCTCACGACCGTATTTATCAAGATCGCCTATTTTTACAACTTCCTTGGCTTTTTCGAGAAATCCGGTCAATTTCGAGAAGTCTCCTTTTTGTCTGAAACTTATCATTGTATTTACCCTTTAATGATCCTGAGCATGAGTTTATCGATTGCCACGCCGACAAGACCGGCATAGCCGTCTTCGTTGTCGTTGTTGTAACCCTGCACCCAATCGAGGTAGCCGGTGCTGTTAGCTGTGCTGACACGGTACTCAACAGTGTAGCCGTCAATACCAATAAGTTCCATCTGAACGCAGTCTATCTGTTTGCCGAGGATGCCTGCATAATCCTCACGGTCGATGACCCACGGAAGGTAGTTTTTGCCGCCGATGAGTTTGACACGGTAACGGATGTGACCTTTACTTGTGCTTGCATAGATACCGTCAATGGGGTGGTTTTCAAACCCTGCATAATCTTCAAGGTTCTTGACGTTCGGCAGCCAGCCGCCTCCAACGGTATGCACCTGATAGGTGACATCAATGTTGTCGGTATCGGTGTTTTTGTTGGCTGTTTTTGTCGTTTCCCCCTGCCAGTTCGGACGGTAAAATGCATAAACGCTGTTGTCTGTTAAATACCTTGTTTTACGCTTGAAGGTGGAAGTAGCCGCCCAATTTGAACCGTAGCCGTCAACATTACCCTCGAGTGTCGTAATGATACTGCCATTAACGCTCTCAACAATGCCGACGTGGTCGCAGAAATATTTGTCTTTACCGGGATAATCCGCATATCGTAAAAAGAACAAATCTCCTGCCTGCGGTGCTTTTGTGCCTTTTTTGAACCATGTACCGTATTTGCCGTCACTATATCTTGGGATATCCCCTGCGCCGCCGCAAATAGATTTCATGTACTTGCCGATAAATCCGCAGTCTTGCATAATAGCACTAACGGCAAACGCACACCAGTCATATACTGAACCGAGTTTCAGCTTGGTTTTGCAAATAAATTCACCGTTTGTACCCAAATACGTTGCTGCCTGTTTCAGAAATTTTATCATGTTGTCCGTGGATAAAATATCATCGGAAATAATGCTCATATCGTACAGATAGTTTTCATCAACATTTCCGTCAATTCCGCTTATTCTTGCTGTAGATGAATGCTGCCATATCGCATATTTACCCGAATACTGGCATTTGTTGTAATATTGAGCTACCCAGATCGTATAGTTGTTACGCACGGATTCGCTGATATACGTCATCAAAGATGTAACGCTCATATAAAGACCCGTTTTGTATCCGCCGTTTATCAGGGTATCGCAAAACGATTTTACTATATCATTGCAAATCTTCTGTCCTTTACCGAACTGTGACGATTCTTCCATATCAAGAAATACAGGTAAATCAAATTTCTTTCCCTTGATGCA
Source organism: uncultured Ruminococcus sp. (assembly GCA_902773065.1). Lineage (GTDB taxonomy): Bacteria > Bacillota > Clostridia > Oscillospirales > Acutalibacteraceae > UBA1213. The sequence goes on from CACYDD010000148.1 coordinate 4,616, forward strand.
TTTCATACAGGTTTCCGCTTCTGTAACAGCTTCTGCGGCGGAAAGAGCATAGCTGTACCAGTATGCACCAACCAATAAACCTGCGGCTTTTGCATTTTTATAGTTGAGTTCAAAGCAATCATCTTTCTGAGATGTTTCCTTGCCATAGCCGGCACGAATGATAACAAAATCAATACCGCTTTTCCTGATCTTTTCGTAATCGATATATTTTCCCTGCCATGTGGATACATCAATACCTTTCATCATTTACCGTCACCCCCTTGTGTTGAATTTCTTTCTGCGAGCCGCATTGATTGCAGAATTACGTTTCATGATTTCTTTTGTTCCTCTCTTTTTTGGAGGCTGATTCTTGATGTTACATACCTTTATCAATGTCAGAAGCCTGTTCAGGTGCCATTTCTGACACTCGAAAGGAATGTTCAGTGCAATCATCCAATAATAAATAAGCTCTGCTGTGATTTGTTCACGAGCAGGACCTCTTTTCTGACTCTCTTTGGAAAACCATGCCGCCGTCATTGGTGCTTCTATATACTGGTTGATTTCCCTGATGTTCTCATCGGTCAGTCGTTCATAAACTTTCTGGTCAACATTTTGTGTTATGGTCATACACCGAATATAATCGAGAGTTTCTTCGGTCGTTTTCTTTTCTTTACCGTTTTGGTTCAGAAACGGTTTACACCATTTTGATTCCCATTTTGCTAATGAAACAAGAGAATGTTCCAATGTGAGAACCAGTCCTTTGGTATAAACGAATTGGTTATTTACCTCGTCCCAGTATTCGGTATCAGGGATAGTTACCTGTAACATGATGTCGACCTCCGTTAATTATCGAGATATGGGTGTGAGAACAGTTGTTTTCTTTTTTTCAGAAGTGTCAGGCATAATACCGTTACAGAAATCTGCCGCCGCTTTATCATCTGTTGCCAGTTCCATAAACAGAATGGAATAAGCTTCTGTCTGAGAGAATGCCGTTGAAATCTCTTCTGATTTGACAAACCTTTTTCCGTCAAGGCTCTTTTCGCCATAAGCTTTCAGGATAATTTCCTTGAAGATCTTAATCAGTGTGGGCTTATCCTGTGCGTTGATAATATTGGTGAGCAACCCGGAATAACCTCCGTCTACGCTCATTTCCATCTCTGCAACTTCCGCTTTGGAAAGATTGAAGTAAAAATCCTCTGTTCTTTCCAGACCGTTGTAATCCGTATAAGTAATTGTCTTTTTAAGCATTTGTTTTCTCCTTTCGCATAAAAAAAGGGACACTCATACAAGCACCCCGTAAAAATCAATCGAACACTCTGGATTGGATTCGGTTTCCGGAACTGTCCAGAAGTGTATCATTATCATTGTCTCTTAAATACATCTGAAGCTGATATGCTTCAAGTATTTGCGGAACAGTAGGCATTTGGGCATCGGTCGTATCCGTACCGTAAAGCATACCTTCGATATACTGAAATACATTCCATAATCCTGCCGCTTTGAAACGTGTTGAATCCAGTGTAAGCTTGGCAGTTGGTTTGTAACCGTCAATCAGTATAGTAGTTGTGGAAATTTCCCAGGAATGGGTCAAAGCCTCGGGAGACTCATTGACTGTATTGTGAGAGGCTTCGGACGGTGCTGCTATACAGTTAAATATAATATTCAGCTTATAACCGTAATCATCTCCGTCTGTATCATTCCCGATTCGTGTCCGGTAACAAAAACCGAAATGACTTCTTTTTTGCTGAGTGATAAACACTCCTATTGCTATTTCTGCATTTCCAAGGCAATCGTTGAATTCATCAGGGAAGGTATATGCTTCTATCGATGCTCCGAGTTCCTCAGCTGAAATCAGATTCAGGTATTTGATATTGTCGGCATAAAGAGCGGTGGCTTCTGCTCCCGACGGGCTTTCGGTTACATTGATAAGACC
>CACYDD010000149.1 GCA_902773065.1 uncultured Ruminococcus sp.
AATCCCAGCCCATTTTGTCATTCTGTTTAAGATTACTGACAATTTCATCACCTGCATTGATGGAAAGAACCTTGTAGGAATAACCCTTGTCCTTTGAGCATACGGCAAAGGCAATACCGCCTGTTGACGAGTAGGGATCCCAGTTTGCCGCAATATTAAACCATGAGTACAGTGCCGGAAGAATGGATATACCGATCGTGACAATAAAAACAATAATATTTCTCGAGATTGTTTTCAGGTCATTGATAAATATTTTTGAAATATTGTTCATTTTATGACTTGTCTCTCCTTTTCAGATGTATTTTCGGAATTTTTATTATCGGGTACAGTTTCTGTATTTTCTGATGGTGGTACATTATTCTTTATGTTTTTCGGTGGTTCGGCAATACTGTTTTCTGTATCTTCTTCCTCTTCATCTATTTCATCGCGAATTTCAAGTATTTCCTTATAAAAATTATATCGGTAATCTGCTCTGACCATTACAATTACACAATATATGATAACAATGATCCAGAGACACATAAATTGGATTTTTGAATCCAGACCGAATATCAGTGCAACAAATACAAGTGCTGATACAATAATAAATACAGAACCGATCCGTTTATACCTGATCCTTTTCTCTTTTGCTTCATGGTATTCGCTGAGTATCCTGAGATAGGTCAGGTGTTCACGTTCTTTCTGAGAAAGCGGGGGAATAGACCGGGGCGGCTTTTTGCCGCTGTGTTTTTCTGTCATATGTTACCTCCTCTAAATTAAATAGCGTAATAAGTATATTATAATATTCTTTGTTTGATGTGTCAAATTCTAATGCAATTTTTTTGGACAAAAAATAGAATTTGGAGAAATCATCTGTCATAACAAACAAAAAAGGCGGCTGCTTTTTTAGCAGCCGCCGCAATGACTTACTCATCATCCGTTGCAGTTTCATCAAGAATGTTATCGTAGTAATTGTATTCGTCGATTTTTTCGTTGTTAGTCTTGCCGTTAGAAATAAAACCTAAATAATCTCTTGCACTGTCCATATCCTCAGGCAGAACGGCATAATCGACATTAGCAGGATGAAGTGTAGTATCTGCATTGTTTTCTACCGGTCTTTCCATTATCATCACCTCTCGGGAATAGGATTCCCGAAAAACGATAAAATATTCTTTTTCGGCAAAATTTATGAGATTGTGTAAAATTGTTCTGAAATTTTACGCAACGGCATTTGATTTACGTTTTGCATAAAGTTGCAGCGTAATTGACAGCGGAGGCACTCCGCTATGAAAAACCTTTGATATCTGCCAGATCGTATGGTGTCTGCTGGTAGACATAATAATTCAGCCAGTTGGAATAAAGGATCGTAGAATAACTTCTCCACGTCAGATTCGGCAGCGCACGGGGGTCATTTCCCGGAAAATAGTTATAGGGCAGGTTCGGTTTGATACCTTTGTTGGTATCACGGAAATATTCATTTGCCAGTGTATTCCTGTCATATTCTGCATGACCCGTGATAAAGAACTGTCTGCCGTTTTTGTTAGCAACGATGGCAACACCTGCGATATTGGAAGAAGCAAGAATTTCCAGTTCCTCATGCTGTCTGATATCCGAACGGTGCGTTCCGGTATATCTTGAATGGGGGATCAGAATCTTATCATCAAAGCCTCTCATCAGCGGATGAAAAACATCCATTACCCTGTGGACATAGATACCCGAAAGTTTTTCATCAAGAGGATATTTCGATATGCCGTAATGGTAATACAGACCTGCCTGCGCGCCCCAGCAGATATGGAAGGTACTGTAGACATTATTTTTCGACCATTCCATAATCTCGCAGATCTCGTTCCAGTAATCCACCTGTTCAAACTCCATCTGTTCAACGGGTGCACCTGTAATGATCATTCCGTCATAATGCTGATCCCTGATCTGGTCAAAGGTTTTGTAAAAGGTTGTCAGATGATCCGCAGGGGTATTTTTGGAAATATGGGTAGCGGTTTGCAGCAGTTCGATATCCACCTGAAGCGGTGTGTTTCCTAAAAGCCGCAGAAGCTGTGTTTCGGTTTCGATCTTATTCGGCATAAGATTCAGGATAATGATTTTCAGCGGACGGATATCCTGAGATACTGCTCGTTCGTTGGTCATCACAAATATATTTTCCGATTCCAATGTTTTAAATGCCGGAAGTTCGTTTTGTATTCTGATTGGCATAATGCACGACACTTCTTTCGTTCTCCTTTGTTGAAATTTAATTATAACACAAAAAAAATATAATTTCAACTTTGCAAAAATATTTCTTTCTTTATAACATGATATTGATTTTCTTACCAATTATTATAGCTTTGGAATTGCTGTTATGACCGACCTCATATGTTTTGGCAACGGG
>CACYDD010000150.1 GCA_902773065.1 uncultured Ruminococcus sp.
TCAAATGCATATGGACCAATAGCTCAGTTGGTTAGAGCAACCGGCTCATAACCGGTTGGTCCGGGGTTCGAGTCCCTGTTGGTCCACTGAAAGCCTTGCATTTTGCAGGGCTTCAATTTTTACAGCTTTATAGGTTATGGAAGCGGATAGGAGAGATTCTTATCCGTTTTTGTTTTAAAAAAGAGCAGATTTTTTTCTCCCAACAAGTTATTGATTTCTCCCAAAACTATGCTATAATTGGGATATAAAATCATTGTTTGGGAGAAATGACAGCTATGAGAGAATTTGATTATTCAAAATTTCGTGACAGAACATGGGATAATGAAATCTTGTCATATATTGCGAAAATACACGAGTATAAAGGGAAACAGGAACTGTATCTCAGGCAAAAGCTGGTAGAGCTTAACCGTTTGATTGAAATTGCAAAAATTCAAAGTACAGAAGCCTCTAACAGTATTGAAGGCATTGTGACTACCAGTGCAAGGTTAAAACAGCTTGTTGCCGATAAAACTACCCCAAAAAACAGAGATGAAAAGGAAATTCTCGGTTACAGAAATGTTCTCAATCTTGTGCATGAAAATTATGATGTTATTTCGGTGAGAAGTGGTTATATTCTGCAGCTTCACAGGGATTTGTTGAAATTTACCAATTTTTCCTATGGCGGAAAATTCAAAACAACACCAAATGAAATTTCTATGACACTTGAAAGCGGAGAAAAAAGAGTTCTGTTCCGACCGCTTGAACCATTTGAAACAGAGGCTGCGGTTGATACAATATGTGACAGTTATCAAAAAGCATTGGATAATGAATTTGTTGATGAATTGATATTAATACCTTGTTTCATTCTGGATTTTTTATGTATTCATCCGTTTAATGACGGCAACGGAAGAATGAGCAGACTGCTGACCCTGCTGCTGCTTTATAGAAGCGGATATTTTGTCGGACAATATATCAGTATTGAAAAAGCGATTGCAGATACGAAGGAAGCATATTATGATTCATTGCGCAGGGCAGATATTGGTTGGCATGAAGGAACGAACGACCCTAAACCGTTTATCAGATACATGCTGGGGGTTATTCTTTCCTGTTATCGTGAATTTGAAAGCAGAATGAATGCTGCACAAGCCTCCGGTGCAAAAAGCACATCATATGATATTGTTAAAAGTTATGTCAGCGAAAAAGTCGGCAGATTTACAAAGCAGGAAGTACTTGAAGGATGTCCGAGTCTGGGAAGTTCGTCTGTAGAAGCAGCGATAAAAAAGCTGGTTGATGACGGCACGATCATACGGATCGGTTTGGGAAGAAGAACCATGTATGTGCGGTCAGATGCCGTTGATAGATCACAAAGACCAAATAAGTGATGAATCAGCTGCAAATGGGGAATAATCATACTGATTCCTGATGAGAGGAGGCATTTGGTAAGATGGAAGAAAACAAGGAGTGCTGCTGTGAGGAGATGTCCGAGCCTGCCGCAGAAATGCCGTGCTGTTCGGGCAGAAACAAAAAACGCAGCGAGCAGGAGCAGAAAGAGCTGATGAACCGCCTGAAAAGAATTGAAGGGCAGGTGAGAGGTCTGCAAAGGATGTTGGAAAACGATGCCTACTGCCCTGATATTATCATACAGGTATCTGCCGTTAACAGTGCCCTGAACAGCTTTAACAAGCTTCTGTTGTCAAAGCATATTCGCAGCTGTGTTGTGGACGACATCAAAGACGGCAAAGAGGACACGATCGACGAGCTTGTGCAGATGCTTCAGAAGCTGATGAAATAAGAACAAGCGTATCTGAACTGTTGCGTTCAGGTACGCTTGTTTTATATTACAACTATTCAAAAAACCGTAGATAATCTTGTTTACCATAAAAACATCTTAGGAGATTTACAGTTTGTTTTTGTTCATCTACCCAGTATATGACGATATAATTTTTTATGATGATTTTTCGATATCCCATAATATCGAGAGGTTCGGCACAAAGAGGATATATCAAAGGTGTATCTTTGAGTAGAACGATAGCATTATCTATTTTTTTCATTAATGATTTTGCTGCTGATTCATTTTTCAGAACAATGCTGATGTATTCAAATGTATCATTAAGGTCTCTTATGAATTCCGGGGCAAAGATCAGTTTATATTTCGTCATAGCGAAATTTTTTCCTTATTTTTTCTAATGCCTGTTCGCCGTCAATTCCTTCTCCATTGTCAATTTGTTTTTGTGCAATAAGAAGCTTGCGGAAAATTTCCGCTGAAGCAAGTTCTCTTTCATAAGTTTCGTTGCTCATGATCACCATATCACCATAGCCGTTTTTGGTGATAAAAACAGGATCTTTTGAACTGTGACATAATTCCGATATTTCAATCGTATTTCTTAAATCGGTAATGGGTCTTATCAGTGGCATACGATTACCTCCAATCATATATTATGTCATTATTATAACATAATTCTGTTAAAAAATCAATAGTACATTAAAATATTTTGTGCTGTTTATGTACAAACAAATTAAGAAACAGCTAATAAGCGTATCTGGACTGTTTCGTTCAGGTACGCTTGTTTACTGTACAATCGGGTTATATTTCGTTATAGCCAAACTTTTTCCTTATTTTTTCTAATGCCTGTTCGCCGTCAATTCCTTCGCCCTTGTCAATTTGTTTTTGTGCAGCCAAGAGTTTGTGGGAAACTTTCCCCCGAGTCGTAATCTTCCGTTAAAATCGCCCTGACAACATGGTCGATAATTCCTTGGTTGCTGACTCCTGCCTGACGGAGAGTACCTTCGTACTGCAAGCCGCATTTTGTCATAACTTTACCCGAATTGGGATTGTTGACGTTATGGGTTGATTCAATGCGGTTAAAGCCGGCTTCATGAAAAAGATATTTTATCACACGTCCGAAAGCTTCAGTCATGATTCCCCTGCGCCAGTAAGCTTCACTAAGACAATATCCGACAGTCGCACAATGAATATGCTCTTTGACTTCCACAACGCTGATACTGCCGATTGCCTGACCGTTTTCTTTATATTCGATGACCCAGTTGTAAGTGCTGCCGCTTGCATAGCCGTCAATACAGCTTTGAATATATGCCCTGACATCATTAACATTAGTGTACGGCTGCCATATCAGATATTTCGTGACATTGGGATTGGCTGCCCAGTTATCAAACATATCCTGTGCATCGCTGAGTTCAAATTTTCTGAGGATAAGCCTTTCGGTTTCCAGTCGTTTTGTTCCTGTGTGGTTCATGTTGTTTCGTTCCTTTGTTTTTTTACGGTATATTTCATTGGTGTAAATCTGATGCCGTTGATTACAAGTTCCTCGCTTTGCGGTACAAAGCCGATATGTTTGTAAAAGCCCAGACCATAGGGCGAAGAATTGAGGGTGATCTCTGTCAGTTCGGGATTCTCTTTCAACAAGTCGTTCAGCAAGTGTTGAAAAATCGCAGTTGCGATTCCCTGATGATGATATTCCTTCTTTGTGAACACAAGGCTGATGTGTGTCTCCGACTTCATACCGATAATGCCGACAATTTTGTCACCGTCAAAAGCAGCGTAAATCGGGCAGATACCAAGTTCGCATTTTTCGATGTATTCATGATTTTCAATAACATCCCGTTTGAAAGTCTCCACCCCCTCGGGGCTGTAATCGGGGGCTTCAAACTGCATGAATACCTCATAGGCAAGGGCGATTGCCTGCTGAACTTCATTCTTGTTGATTTTTCTGATTTTGTACATCATGTTTTCCTCCCAAAAATAAAAATCGGTGAAAGCCTTTTGAGCCTTCACCGTCAGATATCAAAATCAATGTTTTTTATACATACCGATTCTGAAAAAAGGTGTGACAATGCGACCCGTCCGATTTTATTGTAAAATCATAACGAGGAGCATCGACGACTATGAAATTGTAGGAGTTACACTGATACATTTCAATCACCTTGGTGAAATTTTTATTATTATAATCCTAAAATGACGAACTGTCAAGATAATTAATTAAGAAATTTTTCTGCACTGTAGTTTTATGAAATATGTTTATGATTTTTTAACAGTTTGTATAAAATGTAACTATCTTTTTGTGGGAGAATTTGCTATAATAAACTTAACAATAATTTTAAGGGGCTGAGCCTGTGAATATTTTCTATTTGCTGAAACCGAAATCAACAGTTTCGTACCTTTATAAAACCAATACCATCCGTCAGGGACTTGAAAAAATGCGTGCGCATGGCTTTACCGATATACCGGTACTTGATGATAACGGAGAGTACCTCGGCACTGTAAGCGAGGGGGATTTCCTCTGGCATTTGCTGAGGTTCAAGGATGATGATATCCGTTCGCAGGAATCTTACTATATCATTGATATCGTGAACGAGGAACGCAACCTTCCTGTAAAAACCAATATCACAATGGACGAACTGCTTCTGCGTGTTATGCACCAGAATTTTGTTCCTGTGATCGATGACAGAAATATTTTTATCGGAATCATCACAAGAAAGGATATCATCAAATATTTTTACGATAAAGAACACGAAAGTGTAACAACCGAATAATTTCATTTGGAAGAATATTACAAAACCTTTATACTAATGACATACTGTTTGTTTGACAATGCTTTAACAATGCCTTATAATTTAATAGGAAATTCTGATAAATAAGGAAATAAATTGTATGAACGATATTTTTGACACACATTCTCATTATGACGATAAAGCATTTGATACAGACAGAGACAGCGTACTTTCGGGTCTTACGGAAAAAGGCGTGTGCGCTGTTGTGAATCAGGGAACAGACCTGAATACATCAAAATTTTCTTTGGAGCTTGCAGAAAAATATCCTCATGTCTATGCGGCTGTCGGACTGCACCCCGAATGTCTTGACGAGAACAGCCTCAGTGATATTGAAGAGATCAAAAAACTTGCCGCTCATCCAAAGGCAGTGGCAATCGGTGAAATCGGACTGGATTATTACTATGATATCCCCAAGGAACTGCAAAAACAGGTTTTTATCCGACAGCTGGAGCTTGCCAATGAGCTTTCTATGCCTGTGAACATACATGACAGAGAAGCTCACGGAGATACGCTTGAAATATTAAAAAAATATTGCCCGAAGGGTATCCTTCACTGTTTTTCGGGAAGTGTGGAAATGGCAAGGGAGATTATCAAACTTGGTATGTATATCGGCATAGGCGGTGTTGTTACCTTTAAGAACGCCAGAAAAACCGTTGAAGTGTGTGAGGATATTCCGCTGGAAAGAATCGTCCTTGAAACAGACTGTCCGTATCTTGCCCCTGTGCCGCTGCGAGGAAAGCGCAATGATTCCTCGCTGATCGTCCATACTGCACAGCGGATTGCGGAAATTAAGGGAATTACCGTGGAACAGGTGCTTATTGCGACAAAACATAATGCGGAAAGCGTATATAATGTAAGCGTTGAAACGGAGGGGTGTATATGAAAGCTTTGGTGACAGGGGCAAGCTCGGGAATCGGAAGAGATATCGCCCGTGCGCTTGTATGCAGGGGCTGGGATGTGATATTGGTCGCAAGACGAGCAGACAGGCTGATGGAACTGAAAAAAGAACTGGGGAAACACGCCAGCTGTGTACGCTGTGATGTATCACGTGTGGAGGAATGTATCAAGCTTCATGAGGTTCTCCGAAAGCAAGATATCGAAATGCTCGTGAACTGTGCCGGCTTCGGACTTTGCGGATTCTTTACGGAAACATCCCTTGATAAGGAACTGGAAATGATCGATACCAATATCAAAGCCGTTCATGTCCTGACAAAGCTGTTTTTGCAGGATTTTATGCTGAAAAATAAAGGCTATATCCTGAATGTGGCTTCCATCGCAGGATTTTTCTCCGGACCGCTGATGGCAACCTATTATGCGACAAAGAATTATGTTGTCAGCATGACAGGCGCAATTTATGAGGAACTGAGACGCAGGGGAAGCAGTGTCAAAATCAGTGCACTCTGCCCCGGACCTGTTGATACAGAATTCAACAAGGTGGCTCATGTGAAGTTTTCTTCTGCACCGATCGACAGCAAAACAGCGGCAACGCAGGCACTGGATGGTATGATGGCAGGGAAACTGTACATTGTTCCTACAGTCAAAATGAAATGCCTGAAATTTGTCAAACGGCTTCTGCCCGACAAAACCATTACGCATTTTTGCTATAGTTTTCAAAAGAAAAAGAGATAGTTTTGAAGAAAAAGGTGACATTATATATGTTAAAGACGGAAAAAGTGGAAGTAATGAATCTGCATAATGCCATGAGGGGCGCAAGAAATCCGATGAACAGCTGGGCAAGGTCGGACAGCTATTTTGACGAAAACGGTCAGTATGTTCTTGGGGAAAATGATCTGTCTCTTGCGGTGCGCCTGAGAAAAGCAGGCAGTGATCACAGGAAATTCCTGCGGCAGGTATTTGTGACAGTGGATATTACCGCCCCGATGTATTGGTGGAAGGAATTTGATACTTATAAAGTAGGAACAGTTGCCAATTCAACAAGCACTATGCATAAAATCACCTCTGTGCCGTTTGAACTGAACCATTTCAGCTGTGACAAAATGGATGAGGAAACAATAAAGCATATGCAGGCGGTCGTGGATTATCTGGAAGAACTCAGACTGAAATATCTTGAAACAAAAGACAAGCAGATCTGGTACGATATTATCCAGTTTCTCCCTTCAAGCTATAATCAGATGCGAACCTGTACGATGAATTACGAAAATCTGATCGGAATTTATGCTGCACGTAAAAATCACAAGCTGGACGAATGGCACATGTTCTGCCGCTTTGTGGAGGAACTGCCCTATGCAAAAGAGCTGATTACATTATAATGTAATAGTCACATAATACAGAAACGGCAAATCGCCGTTTCTTTTTTTGCAAAAATATCAAATTTGTAATCGAATCTATACACAGGGAGGTGATTTATTTTTATACAAACAGGAATTATCAATGGATCAAAAAAATACACTGAGTAGAAAAAATGTAGATTTTATCGAATTTTGCTTTGCTTTTTTCCTTGGGAGCGGCAGCCTATGATATTATTGATCCGGATTTTTGGATTGTAATGTTTTTAACATTTTTAAAATATATGAAAGATTTGTTTTTATTTTTTAATTGTTTTAATAAAGTTCTGAAAACCGCATGAATACTGGATTTTTGATATAAAATTGTTTTACGGACAGAAAAAAATATCCGTAACAAACATATTACAGCATTGTAATAGGTTGTTTTCTCCGATTTGCACAGAAATTTCAAATTAATAATTCTTTAAAAGAAAGTAGTGGCGTGAAATTAGCCGAAGAACGTCAAAACATCCGTCAAAATATACAATTTTCAACAGCTTCTTTGTTTGACAATAACGGTTTTCAGGCTTATAATATCAACAATACAAATTCAAGCCCTGTCTGCAAGTGTGGTCAGGAGGCAAATTTTCAAGGAGATCAAGTATGAGCAACCATAAGCAGAAGAAACACCAGAAGCTGAAAAAAGCAGTATCCTTTGTAGTAATGGGTACAGTTTGTCTGACAGCGGCAGTATCTGTTGCAGCGATGACTCAGACAGTTCAGGTTACAGACGGTGACACAAAAGTTACAGACACTGCACCTAAGACCGGCGTGATTGAAATTGATACAGCGCAGGCAGAAATCGGAAAGAATACAGTGGGACAGCCGGTACTGAAAGCTTTTAATGTTGACAGTGAAGAAAGCAACATTGATATGACAGTAAAGGAAAATGAGTCCGTTGCTCTTGCGAGCAATCAGAACGCAGAAAAAGAAAATACCATCGAGGAGTGGTGTACAGTTACCATTGACCTCAGAGGTAAAAAAATCACGAAAGATGTTCCGGCAGGAACAGTAGGCGATGCGCTGGCATATCTGAATATCAAGCTGACAAAAAAAGACAGCATTAAGCCGGCAAAAAAGACAGAAGTAAAAGACGGCATTGAAATTAAGATCACTGAGAAGAAAGTCGTTGAAGAAACAGAAACAAAAACTGTTAAATATAAGACGGTCACCAAGAAAACTTCTACTCTTGAAAAAGATGAGACACAGGTTGAGACCGAAGGCGAGAACGGTGAGAAAGAAGTTGTTGTTGAAAAGACCTATATCAACGGCAAACTGGATTCCAAAAAGGAAGTCAGCAGTGAAGTAACAGTTGAACCTGTTGATAAGGTGGTTCTCAAAGGTACAGCAGATGCTTCCGAAAGAATATTCAAGGAAACAAATGACGGCGATAACATCGTTACAAACGAAGAAGATAATACATTTACAGATGCTGACGGTGATGTTGTATCCTACAGCAAGATCATCACAGGCTCAGGTACAGCATATACAGCCGATGCAGGTGCACTTACATCTACAGGACGTGTTGCAGATTACGGTATCGTAGCTGTTAACCCGAATATCATTCCTTATGGTTCAAAGCTTTATATCAAAGCAACTGACGGCTCTGTTGTATACGGCTATGCGATTGCCGGTGACACAGGCGGAGCACTGATGGATGGTTCTGCAATCGTAGACCTTTTCTATCCCACACTTGATGAATGTATCCAGTTTGGCAGACGTGATGTTACAATCTATGTTGTTGAATAATAGAATACCCCCTTTGGTATCGGGAAAAGCAAATGCTTTTCCCGATGTTTTTTTATTGTTGATTTTATCTATATTTTGGGATATAATATACTTGTATTGTTATATAGTTTTGATTCAGTAGGTGAAAAAATGGCTTTTGAAAGAGATAAAATCAGAAATTTTAGTATTATAGCGCATATCGACCACGGCAAATCTACACTTGCCGACAGAATACTGGAGCAGACACAAAGTGTTGCCATCCGTGATATGCAGAACCAACTCCTTGATGACATGGATCTGGAAAGAGAAAGAGGCATTACCATCAAGGCACATGCGGTAACGCTTCTGTATAAGGCGGACGACGGTGAGGAATATATCTTCAATCTGATCGATACCCCCGGTCATGTTGACTTTAATTATGAGGTATCAAGGTCGCTTGCCGCCTGTGAGGGTGCAGTGCTGGTTGTGGACAGCTCTCAGGGCATTGAAGCACAGACACTGGCAAATACATATCTTGCCCTTGATGCAGGGCTTGAGATCGTTCCTGTGATCAATAAGATCGATCTGCCGAGTGCTGACCCGGAAAGGGTCAAAAAGGAAGTCGAGGATGTGATAGGACTTCCTGCCGATGATGCACCGTGTATTTCAGCAAAGATGGGGATCAATATCCATGATGTAATGGAGCAGATCGTAAAGCTTGTTCCGCCGCCCGAAGGCGACAGCGACAAACCATTGCAGGCACTGATTTTCGATTCCTATTATGACAGCTACAAGGGCGTTATAATCTATGTGCGTGTCAAGGAAGGTCAACTTCATACAGGTGATATGATACGTCTTATGGCAACGGGTTCGGAATTTACGGTTGTGGAGCTTGGCTTCATGAGGGCAACAAGCCTTGAACCGACCGATGTGCTTTATGCAGGCGAGGTAGGCTATATTGCCGCTTCTATCAAAACTGTCAGCGATGCCAGAGTGGGCGATACCGTGACACTGGCAGAAAGCCCTGCGTCTGAACCACTGCCGGGTTATCGTGCCGTTCAGCCGATGGTGTTCTGCGGTATTTATCCTGCGGACGGTGCGAAATATGGTGATCTGCGTGATGCACTGGAAAAACTGGAGCTGAATGATGCGTCGCTTTCCTTTGAACCTGAAACTTCCGTTGCACTGGGCTTCGGGTTTCGCTGCGGATTTCTGGGACTGCTGCATATGGAAATTATTCAGGAACGTCTGGAGCGTGAGTATAATCTTGACCTTATTACAACTGCACCAAGCGTTATTTACCGTATTACCAAAACGGATGGCACGGTTGAAATGATTGACAACCCGACAAATTATCCCGATACAGGTCTGATCCAGATGGCAGAAGAGCCGATGACACAGGCGCATATTTATGCACCGAGTGAATATGTGGGAAATATCATGGATTTATGTCAGGACAGGCGCGGTGTATTCAAGGATATGACCTATATTGATGCCGACCGAGTGGATATCCATTATGAACTTCCGCTTGCAGAAATTATCTATGACTTTTTTGATACGCTGAAATCACGCACAAGAGGTTATGCTTCCTTTGACTATGAGCTTTCGGGTTATGCGCAGTCTAAACTTGTCAAGCTGGATATTATGCTCAACGGTGAGGTTGTTGACGCGCTGTCGTTTATTATTCATGCCGACAAAGCCTATCCGAGGGCAAGGAAAATGGCAGAAAAGCTGAAGGAGAAGATTCCGAGACAGCTTTTTGAAGTACCGATTCAGGCGTGTATCGGCGGCAAGATTATTGCCAGAGAAACCGTAAAGGCAATGCGCAAGGACGTTCTGGCAAAATGCTACGGCGGCGATATTACCCGAAAGAAGAAGCTGCTTGAAAAGCAGAAGGAAGGCAAAAAGCGTATGCGCCAGCTCGGTTCTGTAGAAGTTCCGCAGGAGGCATTCATGGCTGTCCTGAAACTTGACAGCGAATGAATCTATATAATGAAGTTATATTTAAGGAGTTACTTAAATGTCTGAAACGATAAAATTTATTGATTTGTTTTGTGGTGTTGGTGGTATTCGATTGGGAATGGAATCACAGGGCTTTCAATGTGTGTTTTCGTGTGATATCAATACGGAATGTCGAAAAACCTATTATACTAATTTTCACGATATGCCGGAAGGGGATATCGTGAAAGTAGATGAAAAATCAATTCCCAAACATGAAATTCTTTGTGCGGGATTTCCATGTCAACCCTTTAGCATATCGGGAAAACAAAAGGGATTTCAAGATACCAGAGGAACTTTGTTTTTTGAAATATGCCGAATTATAGCTGAAAAAAAGCCAAAAATTGTTTTTCTGGAAAATGTTAAACATTTAATACACCATGACCATGGTAATACGTTAAAAACTATTCTTGATAATCTAACAAATTTAGGTTATTCTGTATCATGGAAGGTTTTAAATGCCTCTGATTTTGGAGTACCGCAAAATCGTGAAAGAATTATTATCATAGGTTCTTTGACAAATTTCTTTGATTTTAGCAAAATAAAAAAACAAAAACGGAAAAGGTTGACAGATTATTTAGATCAGACCGGTAATTTTGAATATCTTTCTCCAGATGAATATACGCTAATTGATGAACCGAAACAACAACCAATTTCTGGATTGATTTTTGCAGGATACAGAAATAAATCTATCAGAAAAGTTGGGGTACGTCCTGGAACGGAACATCTTTCAAGAGTACATAAACAACCTAACAGAATTTATTCGGTGAAAGGGATACATCCAACATTGCCCTCACAAGAAACATCAGGCAGATTTTTTGTTTTGACGGAAGACAACAGAGTAAGAAAATTAACTCTTTCAGAATGTTGGAGAATTATGGGGTTTCCGGAGTCGTATCAAAAAGTCAGTTCTGTTTGCGAACAATATAAGCAGTTGGGTAATTCTGTGTGTGTACCTATGATAGCTGCTGTTGCTAAAGAAATATACAGTCAGTTTTGGGAGGAAGGTGTGAGTTAATGAATCATTCAGAAACTGTATATGATATTTATCAAAAAGCTTTGGAAAAAACTTCAGTGAATGATTACACAACATCACTGAGCAGCGATTTAAAGCAGTATATAGAACAAATTGTTGACCGTTCAGAATCCAACAAGGGGTTAGTAGCAGTAATAACCACTTTGCTTGTACATAAAATAATTGAACCATATCAGGATATCAGATTTCATCAGGCACAACTTCCAAACGGATTTGCCGGAAGAGGGATTGATCAGAATTATATTACACCCTTTATGAAAACAGTACAGTTCCCTTATATGTCAGAATCAGGATGGCTTACCAGATCTTTGGAACAGCCACATCCATATGATTTGAATTATCCCGGGAAAATCAAGCCTGTTTTTGTTAAAACAGCATTTTTGGATATTATAGATCAGGTTCAGAATCATCATGTGAATCCTGAAACTGTATTGATTTATTTCTTTGAACTGCTCATCAAACAAAGAGACAGTATGAACATAGAAATGGCAAAACCTCACAGTTTGTCAATTTCACAAATTGTAAAATTATTAGAAAAGCATTTTACCTATAAATATTCGTGTTCAGGGGCTTCAAGACTCCCTGTTCTTGCGATTTATGCAGCTTATCAGTGCATGGTAAAACAGTTGACCAGATATAAAAATAAGCAGCTGTGTTCTCTCGAATCCCATAATTCTGCTGATGCACAATCCGGGAGAATCGGTGATATTGATGTTAATAATGAAAATGGAACGGCTTATGAAGGTGTGGAAATAAAGCACGAAATACAAATCACAGCTCAGTTAGTTGCAGATGCTTATGAAAAGTTTAAAGTATATCATACTGACAGATATTATTTATTAACGACAGCCAATATGGATTATGCAGATTGGGAGGCGATAGATTATGAAATTAATCGAATTGCTCATATACATGGATGTCAGGTTATAGTGAATGATGTATATTCATCGCTTAAATACTATCTGAGGATGATATGTGACCCGGCAGAATTTATAGATAATTATGTAGAGCTTTTAAAAACTGATGAATCGATTAAATTTCAGCATAAAACTGCATGGAACGACATTGTCAGTGAAGGTATATATTAACAAGACTTGTTAATGGGAGAAAAGTATGAAAAAAACAGTATTGCTATATAATTTTGATGAAACAGAACTTGCAAAGGCAAGAAGGGCATTATTGCCGCTAAAATTCGCTGTGAGAGCAGTAAAAGAAGAAGAGTATCATCTTTCTGTCGGATATTTAACGGGGCTTACAGACGAGTGTGAGGAAAAAGAGAACAGTTCTGGAAAATTCGGCAGGCTGGTTGTGATGGGCGGCTTTTTAAGCCCTGATATTGATAAACTGTTGGCGGCTCTGAGAAAGGCAGGCTTCGGCAGAGATGTGCTGAAAGCTGTCATCACTCCGACAAATGCTTCATGGAGCGGCAGAGAGCTTTATGAAGAAATTTATAAAGAACATAAACTCATGCAGAAATAACAGTATGACATACTATACCTATATTTTGCGCTGTGCAGACGGAAGTCTGTATACAGGTATTACCACAGATATTCAGAAGCGAATGGCGGAGCATTTCGGCAAAACAGAAAAATGTGCGAAATATACACGCTCCCATACAGCGGAAAAGCTGGAAGCCGTCTGGAAAAGCGAGGGGCGTTCTGCGGCTTCAAAGCTTGAATACCGTATCAAACAGCTTACCAGAAAGCAAAAACAGAAACTCATTGATGAAAACGATATGACAGCATTAAAAGAAATGATAGTTGATGACTATCAAAGAATCAATTTTGAAATTTAGTATAAAGTTTTAGCAGGAAAAATATAAAGTTTCGCCAGCCTTTTCAAAGGCTGCGGAGTCCAGAGGCAGAGCCTCTGGTCAGGGGTTTGGGGGCGAAGCCACCAATAAGAATCGGAATGAGGAATTGAATTTGAGCGGGATACATGAGATATTGAAAAAATATTACGGCTATGACAGTTTCCGACCCGGTCAGGAGGAAATTATCAGTCATATTCTTGACGGCAAGGATGTTGCTGCCATTATGCCGACAGGTGCAGGAAAGTCCGTATGCTATCAGGTGCCTGCACTGGCAATGAAAGGAATCACGCTTGTGATCTCTCCGCTGATCTCGCTCATGCAGGATCAGGTCAGAACATTGCTGTCTGTCGGTGTCCGCGCAGCTTACCTGAACAGTTCGCTCACGCCAAGGCAGTTCCAGTTGGCACTGGATAATGCTAAAAGAGGTGTCTACAAAATCATCTATGTTGCGCCTGAACGGCTTGAAACAGAGAATTTTCTGGACTTTGCCTGCAATGCCGATATCTCCATTTTAGCGGTTGATGAAGCGCATTGTGTATCGCAGTGGGGACAGGATTTCCGTCCAAGCTACCTGAAAATAGGGGAATTTGTCAAAAAGCTCCCGAAACGTCCTGTCGTAGCGGCATTTACCGCTACAGCCACAAGCAAAGTACGGGTGGACATCATCAATAAATTAGGACTGAACAAGCCGGTTACATACATTTCCAGCTTTGACAGGGAAAACCTTTATTTCGGTATCCACAAGCCCGAAAACAAGCTTGATTATATTGTTGAATATCTGAACAACCACCACGAAGAAAGCGGTATTATTTACTGCCTTACCCGAAAGGATACCGAAGCGGTCGCAAAATATATTGAGGATGCCGGTCATACCGTTATGCCTTATCATGCAGGACTGAGTGACGAAAGGCGTAAAAAGGCACAGGAGGATTTTATTTATGACCGTATCAAAATAATTGTAGCAACAAATGCGTTCGGTATGGGGATTGACAAGCCGAATGTGCGCTATGTCATACACTACAGTATGCCGGGGCGTATGGAGGATTATTACCAGCAGGCAGGACGTGCAGGAAGAGACGGTGAACCGTCAGAATGTATTCTGCTTTATGCACCGCGAGATGTGCGGCTGAATCAGTTCATGATTACAAGAACGCCCGATGACGACCCTCTTACACCTGCACAGCGTGAGGCTTACATAAAAACGGAGGAAGAATGTCTGCGGCAGATGACCTTTTATTCCACTTCTCAGGGAACGTGCCTGAGAAAACGCATTCTGAACTATTTCGGTGAAAACTATGGTCAGAAATGCAAAAATTGCAGCTGCTGCCTTGACGATATCGAAGAACGAAGCTTTGGCATTTCCTCTTCCGTCAGCACAATGATTATTGATGAAGCTCTGTTCAACCGCCTGAAAGACAAGGTAAGGATTCTGGCATTGTTTGGCGGAGTACCTGTGTTTACCATTGCAAGCGATGCAATGCTGCGTGAGCTTTCTGCTGTCAAGCCGAGAACCACTGCACAGCTGCGGCATATCAGCGGTTTCGGCGAAGAAAAAATCAAACGCTACGGCAATGAATTCATCAACATCATCAACGAATACGAAAACGAAGCAGAATTCTAATACAATGCCGGCGAGCCGCCGGACCCTATTTCGCGCTTGAGTTTATGTAATACACAAATTTATCGCCGCGATTCAAATGTACAATGAATATTGCACATGAGAACAGACGGAACAGAGGATTTTTAGAATGTGTAACGCCGCAAACCCAGTATTCTGCGGCTTGTTACGATGGTTACAGAGGTTACAGTACTTTTGCATGCTTTATATATTTTTTTATTTATAATTTTTATATTTATATAAGGATTTACTGTAACTCTGTAACCAAAGTGTCTAAAACTCAGTGTTCATGCGGCTTTGACGGGTTACAGACAACGATTTTTTTACTGTAACTCTCTATAACTTTTGTAACGCTGTTTTTGTTCCACTCAGGAACAAGGCAGGATAAGACAGAGGAATTTTCTGAAATTGGCTTATCATGTGGTTTTTAAGGCTTTAAGACACACAAGAACCCCTTCAAAAGTAGAACATAAATACGAAAAAGTTGATCTTAAAAAGTTAACTTTTGAATGGAGAATTAAAAATCTTGGCATGAAGAAGCTGTCCTTGATACAGAACTTGAAAGGGAGAAAAAATTGCTGATTGAAAACAGGTGGAATGAGAGATGAAGTATTACAGCCGCATTATCATAAATGAATACAGCAAAAATGCCGAAACGACTGCAAAGGAATTTGTTTGGGGAGTGTTGAACGCTTTATTTGCAAGCGAAATCAAATTTACAGAGTTTGAACCTTACTATAAATTTGAGGGTACAGGTGAATTGAATCTGTATTTCACCTGTGATAAAGCAAAAGAGGAAATACAGAGTTGTTTTGCAGAAACATGGAAACATGGCTGTGCCGATGAGCGATGGAGCAGGATATATTGTGATAAAATCATGTTTATCTGGCTGCCGGAAGCGGAGTAGGATGATTGGGAAGTGTCTGATTGGGAGGCTGTAATGATATGATTTTATACCATGGAAGTAATGTAACCGTTGAAAAGCCACTGCTTATTAAGCAAAACAGATATCTTGATTTTGGGTTTGGTTTTTATACAACTTTGAATAAAGATCAAGCTAAGGATTTTGCAAGAAAAGTTACAGATAAACGAAAAGAAGGCACACCTTGCCTGAATATTTATGAAATAGATGAAAATATCATTTTTAATGAATGTAAGCTTCTTGAATTTGAAGGTCCGAATGAAAAATGGCTTGATTTTGTATCAGAAAATCGACAAGGAACATATAGCGGTGAAGAATATGATTTGATATACGGAGCGGTTGCCAACGATGATGTATATACAACGATTACATTATACATGTCAGGTGTGCTTTCAAAGGAACAAACCATAGAAGCCTTAAAAATCAGAAAATTATATAATCAGCTTGTATTTAAAACAGAAAAGTCGCTTCAATATTTGCATTTTCAAAGGAGGACTTTTGTATGAATGAAAATCAGTTCAGTTCACTACTTACTTTGATCGTACCGCCTGTTATACAAAAGATCACCCAAAACAGTAATATTTCCGAAGAAAAGGCAATAACAGCTTTTTATTGCTCAAAGCTTTATCATGAGCTTTCTGTTGAGGATTCCAAACTGTGGCATTACGGACCGGCAATGCTTTATTCTATGTATCAGGATGAACTGATCACAGGCTCTTATGATTATCCGGAGGAAGCGTGAGTATGAGCAAAGAAGGAAAATTTTTGGTTTACTGTATCGAAAGATATCGTTTTCATAAAAAAATGTCGGGTGAAGAAGCAGTAAAGCTTTTTGAAAAATATCAGGTTTCGGATTATATCATGAACTGTTTCGGTGCACTTCATACGACAGGTGAGGAATATATTATCAATGATATTGATGAATATATAGATTATCAAAAAGAAAGAATATCTTAAAATACTTTAAGTGTAATTATACAAAAAGTATAGGTGAGTTTATGAATGATGAGATAAGACAAAGGCTGATGGAACAGAGTGAAAATAAATTCGGTGAGTTTAATGCTTCGCTGATTCCGGGCAAGAACAATATTTTAGGAGTGCGTATTCCAAAGCTCAGAGCATATGCAAAAGAGCTTGCGAAAACACTTGGTACAGTTGCGCTTGAAGGCGAGGATATTTATTTTGAAGAAACTATGCTCAGGGGCATGATCATTGGCTATTTAAAAATGGGAGCGGAAGAACGGCTGAAACTGATTGCGGAGTTTGTTCCGCTGATCGATAACTGGGCGATTTGTGACAGCTTTTGTTCCACACTGAAATTTGCCAATAAAAATCGTGAAATGGTATGGGGATTTATTCAGCCTTATATTAATTCCGCTAAGGAGTTTGAACAGCGGTTCGGAGCGGTAATGCTGCTGGATTATTTTATCAATGAAGAATATATCGACGGGACATTGGAAAAACTTGTCGTTATCAATACAGAAGCGTATTATTCTTCTATGGCTGTTGCATGGACAGCGGCGGAATGTTATATCAAATTTCCCGAAAAGACATTGCCGTATATTACCGAAAAACGCTTTGATAAGGATACACATAACAGAATGATACAGAAAATATGCGATTCCTACAGAGTCGAATCGGAAAAAAAGCAGGAACTGAAAAAGTTAAAAATAAACATTAAGTAAATTACAAAGTGAATATACAAAAAGTATATTTTGACAAACTGTATAATATGCAATGAGTATACATGTTGTATAGAATGGAGATGAGCTTATGACAAGAGAAACAGCAAAAAGAATGCTAAAGGGTCATCCTTTTTCAAGACAGGAACGTGCCAAAAGAGATATTGATGAAAGAGAATATATGTATATTGAGATTGTTCCACTGTTTGAACTTGACGGAAACGATTATCAGTTTACGGTGATGTATAAAATACGCATTGATGACGGCGAGTACATATACGGCAGGGCGATGAGTATTGATGAGCTTTGCAGAATGCAGGCAGCCGCTGCAAGAGGAGAGGTATTCAATATTGCCTATCTGAAAAATTCAAGGGTGATCATTGAGATAGAGGAAAAAGAGGACTGATTGATAAAGAGTTTGCAAAGAACGCATTGAATGTGTGGAAATAAACCAAAAGTATATTTTATCTATAATTATACAAAATGTATAGAAAAGAGGCTTGAAGATGGAATATGTGCTGAAAACGGAAGGTCTGATAAAGGTTTATGCAAAGCAGAAAGCAGTGGATGATGTCAGCCTTACGATATTGCCGGGAGATATTTACGGTTTTGTGGGCAAAAACGGAGCAGGAAAAACAACCTTTATCAGAATGATACTGGGACTTACAAGGTCGGATTCGGGA
>CACYDD010000151.1 GCA_902773065.1 uncultured Ruminococcus sp.
CCATATCCCTGACCCAAGGCTTCATGCTTTCAGTGATATCAAGCGACCCCACGTTGGTGATAATGCTGCCCATGCTCTGACGCACTGCTTTCTTTTCTATCATGCAGTCGGGCTTGTCTGCGAAAATCTCTTCAATGGGCATTTTTTGCTGTTCAAGTCCCTTCGCCGAGCGTTCGCTGATAATCTTCAAGGCGTTTTGCTTTGTATTGTTCTGAGTGATCATGCCCTTCATCACGGCGGCGGTCTGCCCAAGGGTCATCCCGTGCATTTCCGGCGTGTAGAAGGACAGGAACCAGCCCGAGAAATTGTGCATTGAATCACTCGGCAGCAGACGTCTGAAATTGGACGTCAGGCTGTTGATAAGCAGTTTTCCTTCAAGGTCGTAGGCTGTCTGGAAGGCCTTGCAGACGATAGCGTTGATAAGTCCCGTGGCGGAGGAACCGCATTCATGGGCAGATCCGACGACCTGCTTTGCCGACATAGACAGCTTAAAACGCCTGAACTCGTATCTTCCCGCCTCGTCCCAGTATTCAACGGGAAGCGCAAAAAGCTTCACACCGCCCAACTGCGGCTGCTCCTGCACAATGCTTTTATCGTAATATTTCAGATATGACATTTCGTCCTCAGCTTTTTCATCATACGGAGCTTCAAGCAGTCTGATCTTTCCGTCAGACGTAACGGGCTTGCCGCATTCCTTCAGATAATAATATAAAAGCGTCTTTACAAATTCCGCAGCTCCGTATCCGTCCGTTATACCATGGTGAACGCTGAGCTTAAGCATATTGCCTTCACAGGAAACACAATACGGGAAACCGTGAAGCTCTTTTGATGCGAGCTTTCTTTTTTTATCTCCTGTCAGCAAAACCGGCTTTTCGTCTGAAAGCTCATACGCAAGACCATTTCCACTGCTTACAAGCACCGAGTGGAAATTCGGATAACGCTGCGCGGCTTTTTCCAAAGCCGTCTGCATATGCGCGCTGTTGATATCCTCCGTAAGAGCGACTCTAATAATTATCGTCAGTGTTTCGTCTCCGTTTGAGTGGACAAAATGTCCGATGCCCTCCATATCAATTTGTCTCATAATAAAATCAACCTCCATTAATTCTTTTAGTCTTATTTATTCCGGCTTTGTAAGAAATCTTGAGGAATTGACTAAAACAATACTTCAAGGTTTTTTTACCGCATGAATACCGTATTTGCTGTGGAATATAAAAAAGATTTTACTTTTCGTATAAGCCCTCTGTCTGAGATGTAATCATATAATCAACAATAACAGCCCTTCCTTTCTCATTCATCTAACAACTGAGATATTGTCAGCGTATAGCCTAAAGGGGCAAGCAACTTGTTCATTGTAGTTATGTTCGGAACAGATCTTCCGCTTTCCAGTCTTGCAATAGCAGGCTGCTTGATTCCAGTCAGTGCGGCAAGCTGTCTTTGCGATATCCCTTTTTCTTCTCTGATTTTGATGATAGTTTTTATCATATCTTCCTGTTCACTCATTATGCTGTTCACCTCTTACTTATGATAACACTTTCGTTATCATAAGTCAATACCTCAAAAATGGGGCTTCAAGCCCCAAAAACAAAAAAAGACCACCGTAGTCCGGCAAGATCATATTGTTCTGCGAGACTGCGGTGGTTTATTTTATGTTCTGTGTTTTATTATCAATTATTTCTGTCGATCAGTCAGTTAGTATCTGATTCATAATACTTTTTGGCTTCTTCCAGTTTACCGTCAGCATTACCCAACATATACATTCCTATGAAAATACAAGCAAAGCCCGGAATTCCGGCAATACATAAAGTGTAGAATAAGACTTCTGCCGTAAGAACAAACTGCAGGACAAGGATAATGGTTAGTGCCAAAAAGAGGGCTACAATGCAAATGACCTTGATAGCTGAGGTTTTTTTCTCAGTGTGGAAACTCTTTCCATTTTTTTCACCTTCGTTCTGTCAATGGTTGTTCAGATTTGTTTTGTTACCACCACCTTTCAAATATAATGTGGCTTCAAGCCCCATTTCTGAGCTGAGCCTTATACTTGTAGTATGTATTTCTTGAAAGACCGAGCAGCTTCATACACTCTGCATCGGTCAGACTTCCTCCGAAATCCCTTGCATATTTCAGAATACCCTGTTTGGCTTCAATGCTTTTTTTCGTTGTAAGGACGGCTCCTGATTTCTGCCCGATCTGTTTACCGTTCATGCGAGCAGTTTCGATTCCTTCCTTTGTCCTCTGGTGCAAGTCAGCTACCTCTTTTTCTGATTGTTCAAAGGCGAGCTGTATCTGCTCTCTGGCAAGCTCCATCAGATACTCGTTTACAGCTTTCAGGATAATATCTGTCTTTGTTCCTGTCAGCTCAATGTTGCTTGACAGGGCTTTTTTATAGGTCGCAGTGTTGATGTGCGGTTCCTTCAGAAAGACAAGCTCAACA